>NZ_JAMYPB010000012.1:0-141264 GCF_040320135.1 Mesorhizobium sp. M0772
GCGACGGCCCACCCAGCCAACGGCCGCCGCCGGGCGGCCTTTTCTTTTGGGGCTCGGCAGTCCCCCCCCCCGCCGCTTCGCGCCGACCTCCCCATCGAGGGGAGGTAGGAGGTCGCGGCAGTTTTGCCACCCGGACAATCCACGATGGTCCAGCGGCTAGCAAACCAGTTCGACCATAAAAACGCGGCACCCTACCTCCCCTCGATGGGGAGGTCGGCGCGCAGCGCCGGGTGGGGTGATGGCGCCGGCCTCGGTTCA
Organism: Mesorhizobium sp. M0772; assembly: GCF_040320135.1. Taxonomy (NCBI): domain Bacteria; kingdom Pseudomonadati; phylum Pseudomonadota; class Alphaproteobacteria; order Hyphomicrobiales; family Phyllobacteriaceae; genus Mesorhizobium; species Mesorhizobium sp. M0772. The sequence goes on from NZ_JAMYPB010000012.1 coordinate 259, forward strand.
AGTCTCAGAACTTGCCGGCCTTGATGTAATCGATAAACGCCCGTAGCGGCGCTGGAACCAGACGCCGTCCGGGATAGTACAGAAATGGCCCGGGAAAGCTCTGCCACCACGGTTCGAGCACGGGCTCCAGGTCACCGCTTTCGAAGTGAGGGCGAAGCCACCCCTCGAAGAGAGCGACGATGCCGCTGCCGGCAATCGCCGCATGGACGGCAAGATCGCTCGCCCCGCCGATGCGCACGATCAACGGCCCCGTCGTGTCGACCCGCACCACCTCGCCGTCGCGCTCGAATTCCCACGGCAGCATCGCACCACTGGCAAAACGGCCGCGCAGACAAGCATGGCCAAGCAGATCGCTCGGGTGCTGCGGCCGCCCATGGCGATCGAGATAGGCGGGGCTGGCGCCAGTGGCGAAGCGCTGGACGCGCGGTCCGATCGGCACCGCGATCATGTCCTGCTCCAGTCGCTCGTCATAGCGGATGCCGGCGTCGCAGCCGGCCGCCAGCACGTCGACGAAGTTCTCATCGGCGATGACCTCCAGCCGAATGCCGGGATAGGCGGCGAGGAAGCCCGGAACGATGTCGGGCAATATCAGCCGCGCGGCGCTGACCGGGACGTTGAGGCGCAGCGAGCCGGCCGGCCTGTCGCGAAAGCCATTAACCACGTCGAGGGCCGCCTCCACCTCCGACAGCGCCGGGCCAAGCCTTCCCAAGAGGCTGAGGCCTGCGTCGGTTGGAACAACGCTGCGTGTCGTGCGGTTGAACAGCCTGACGCCGAGCTGCGTCTCCAGGCGGCGCACCGCTTCGCTCAGGCCCGACGCGCTGCCGCCGCCGGCGCGAGCCCCTTCGCGAAAACCGCCGGCACGCGCCACCGTCACGAAAGCATTCAGATCGCCAAGATCCATCATTGTTCGCCATTCCGCACAAGCTGTACGGATTGTACCTTATTATCCCAAGGTTGAGCAGCGTCTATCTTCGCCTCCTCAAAGGAGATCGACCATGTCCACCATCCAAAAATCCGGCACATTCACCCTCGGCAGCCACACCGTGAAACGGCTCGGCTACGGCGCCATGCAACTTGCCGGCCCGCATGTTTTCGGTCCGCCGAAAGATCGGGACGCGGCCATTGCTGTGCTGCGCGAAGCGGTGGCGTCCGGGGTCAACCACATCGACACCAGCGACTATTATGGCCCGCATGTCACCAACCAGCTGATCCGCGAAGCGCTGGCGCCCTATCCGCAAGACCTCGTCATCGTCACCAAGATCGGGGCGCGGCGCGGCAGCGACGGCTCCTGGCTGCCTGCCTATTCCGCCAAGGAACTAGAGCAGGCCGTGCACGACAATCTCAGGAATCTCGGCCTTGAGGTGCTGGATGTCGTCAATCTGCGCATCATGTTCGGGGTGATGGGTCCGGCCGAGGGCTCGATCGAGGCGCAGTTGACCGCGCTTGCCGAACTGCAGCGCAAGGGCCTGGTGCGCCATATCGGCCTGAGCAACGTCACCCCAGCGCAGGTCGAGGAAGGCCGTGGGATCGCCGAGATCGTCTGCGTGCAGAACCAGTACAATCTGGCGCATCGCGACGACGACGGGTTGATCGATGAACTGGCGCGCGCCGGTATCGCCTACACGCCGTTCTTCCCGCTCGGCGGTTTCAGCCCGCTGCAGTCGTCGACCTTGTCGGATGTGGCCGCGCGGCTCGGCGCCACACCCTTGCAGGTTGCGCTCGCCTGGCTGCTGCGCCGCTCGCCGAACATCCTGCTGATCCCGGGGACGTCGTCGATCGGGCATTTGAGAGAGAACCTGGCGGCGCGGGAACTGGAGCTGTCGGCCGATGTGCTAAGGGAATTGGATGGGGTGGCGAAAGCGGCGTGAAGATTTTGCGGGCGGCGCTGTCACCCCACCCGCGCCTTCGGGCCGACCTCCCCATCGAGGGGAGGTAGGAGGTCGCGGCAGCCTTGCATGCCTCGCAATCGCTACGACTGTCGGAATCTAAAGCGCCAACGCCCTACCTCCCCTCGATGGGGAGGTCGGGGCGCAGCGCCGGGTGGGGTGATGGTGCCGACGTACGATTTCTAATTGATACTCGCCGTATTCGCGGCTCGGCCGGCTTCCCTCATCCACATAAGGCGCCCGAAACCCATCGGCCCCCAGCCAGCCAATCGCAGCCTTCGGTTCTTCGGTCTGGATGATGGTGGCGCCGCGTTCGGCCCAGAAACCGTGTCTCGGCCGGCATGCCGGCCCGCACCGCCAGTTCATCGCCGCGGCCGCCGGAGAGGAGTCGCCGGGCCTTGCGCCTTGGCGATACAAATCCTGTGTCGCCCCTCTAGAACGCTATGGCGTTTCGCCAAGCTGTGACTGGCATCTTGCGTGCCGGTTCTGTAGTTGTGGCAGCCCGATGAACAAAGAAGGACCCGTAATGGCGAACCAGACCATCGACAACGCCTTCACCGCCCGCTCCAAGACGGGGCCTTCCTTCGAGCCGACCTATGCCGGCGCGCTGTCGTTCATGCGGCGCAAATACACCAAGGATGCAAAGGGCGCGGACGCCGTCGTGTGGGGCATTCCGTTCGATGCCGCCGTCACCAACCGGCCGGGCGCGCGCTTCGGGCCGCAGGCGATCCGCCGCGCCTCGGCCATCCTCGACAACGACCCGCAATATCCGTTCTCGCGCGACCTGTTCGAGCATCTCGCCGTCATCGACTATGGCGATTGCCTGCTCGATTCGGGCAATCACCAGAAGACACCAGGCACGATCGAGCGCGAGGCGGCGAAGATCCTGAAATCGGGTGCCTTCCTGTTGTCGCTCGGCGGCGATCATTTCGTCACCTGGCCGCTGCTCAAGGCACATGCCGCCATCCACGGGCCGCTGGCGCTGGTGCAGTTCGATGCGCACCAGGACACCTGGCCTGACGATGGCAAGCGCATCGACCATGGTTCGTTCGTCGGCCGCGCCGTCAATGAAGGCATCATCGACCCCGACCGCTCGATCCAGATCGGGATCCGCACGCATGCCCCCGATACGTTCGGCATCAAGATCCTTTACGGTCACGAGATCGAGGAGATGCGGGGTTCCGACATCGCCTATGCGATCGTCGACCGCACGTGCGGCAGGAAGACCTATCTCACCTTCGACATCGACTGCCTCGACCCGGCCTTTGCGCCCGGCACCGGCACGCCGGTTGCCGGCGGACCGTCCTCGGCGAAAATCCTGTCGACGCTGCGCCAGCTCGGCCAGGTCGATATTGTCGGGGCCGACGTCGTCGAGGTTGCGCCGGCCTATGATCACGCCGATATAACGGCGATCGCCGGCTCGATGGTGGCCATGCACTATCTCGGCCTGGTGGCCGAGCGAAAAGCGCGGGCGGAAGAGCTGAACAGCGGCAACCATGGCGCGGCAAACCATGGCCAGGGCATATAGGCCTGAATTAGCAGGGAATTGACCGGCACATGAAACCGAAAATCTTCATCGATGGCGAACACGGCACCACCGGCCTGCAGATCCGGGCGCTGCTGGCCGAGCGCGGCGACCTCGAGATCATCTCGATCCCGGCCGAGCGCCGCAAGGAAACGGCGGCGCGCGCCGAGTTCCTCAATGCAGCCGATGTCGCCATCCTGTGCCTGCCGGATGCGGCTGCCAAGGAAAGCGTATCGCTGATTGCCAACGACACCACCAAGGTGATCGACGCCTCCACGGCGCATCGCGTAGCCGAGGGCTGGGAATATGGCTTTGCCGAGATGGAAAAGGGCCAGGCCAGGATCATCGCCAATGCAAAACGCGTCGCCAATCCCGGCTGCTGGCCGCAAGGACCGATCGCGACACTGCGGCCGCTGGTCGCCGCCGGCCTGCTGCCGGCGGATTTCCCGATCACCGTCAATGGCATTTCGGGCTATTCGGGCGGCGGCCGGCCGATGATCGAGGACTATGTCGCCAAGGGCGAGGATGCCTCTGAATTCCAGGTCTATGGGCTGACCCTGCAGCACAAGCATGTGCCGGAGCTGCGCACCTATGCGAAGCTGTCGCACGATCCGATCATGCAGCCGGCGGTCGGCAATTTCGCCCAAGGCATGATCACGGTGGTGCCGCTGCAGCTCGGCGGGCTTGACCATGTGCCGGCCGGCGCCGAACTGCACGCGGCAATCGCCGACCATTTTGCCGCCATCAAGGGCGGCGTGGTCGAGGTAGCTCCTTACGAGCACGTGGAGCGCCTGCCCGAGATCAATCCCGAGGTCTATAACGGCACCAATCGGATGAAGGTCTATGTCTTTGCCAATGACGACCGGGCGCAGGCGCTGCTGATTGCGGTCTATGACAATCTCGGAAAGGGCGCCTCGGGTGCTGCCGTTCAGAACATGGATCTGATGCTCGGCCTTTAATTCAGTTGGAGAGAGCATGTTGCCCGAAAACCGCTTAACACTTTTCGGCATCACGCTCTGAATGGACGCGCCTGCATTTCCAAAGCGCTGGAAGATCAGCGCGCCCGAGCTCATTGCGGAGACGTTTTCAAGCCGCATCTGGAAGGTGCGGCGTGAGGACGGCTCGCCGGCCATCGTCAAGGCGCTCAAACCATTCGACGATGTCGAGGACGAGTTGCGCGGCGAGCGCTATCTCGCATGGCGGCGCGGCGAAGGCGCGGTGCGGCTGCTTGGCCGGGACGGCCACCGCATGCTGCTCGAATATGCCGGCGACACCCTGCTTTCCGACGTTCTGGCCAAAGAAGGCGACAACGCCGCGACCGCAATCGCGGCCGAGTTGATGGGGGGACTGTTCTCGCCCACAAGACACCCTGCCCCGCCGGACCTGCAGCCGCTGCGGACACGGTTTGCCAGCCTGTTCAAAAAGGCCGGAGCCGATCGCGACGCCGGAGAGCACAGCCTCTATATCGAGGCCGCCGAAATCGCGGACCGGCTGCTCGATGCCCCGCATGCGGTCAAGCCGCTGCATGGCGACCTGCATCACGACAACATTTTGCACGGTGCGCGCGGCTGGCTGGCGATCGACCCGAAGGGCGTGCTCGGCGATCCCGGCTTCGACGCCGCCAATCTGTTCTACAACCCACTGGGGCGCGACGACCTCTGCCTCGATCCCGAGCGCATCGCGCATATGGCCGAGATCTTCGCCAGGACACTCGGCCAGACGCCGGCTGCCATTCTCGACCATGCCATCGCCTATGGCTGCCTGTCGGCCGCATGGCATCATGAGGACGAGAATGCGGTCGACGAGAACCGCGAGCTGTCGGTTGCGGGAGTGATCCGAAAGGTGCGGCTCAGCTTCTGACCGGCGCAGCCTCGCGCGTTAGACGTAGCGAGGCAGTTCGTTCGCGAAATAGATTATTGCGACGGCCAAGACACCGTAGACGATGTACCTGCGTTCATGGGCGGCCGCGTTGGCAGTGGATAGGCGCCCTTGTTGCCGCGCCAGTGGGCGGCGGCAAATCCCAGCAGGACAAGCGCGAAGGCCTGATGGGTCAGCGCCATGTGCAGCGGCACCTGCATCAGCAGCGTGCCGATGCCGATCGAGGCCTGGACCAGCACCAGCAGAAACAGCAGCGTCGCGCGGCGTGCGTGTGTCGTGCCTGGTAAACGCCGGCGTGTCGCGATCATGTGCCAGAGCCCGACGGCAAAGACCGTGTAGGCGCCCAGTCGGTGGACGAACTGCACCGTCTTCGGGTTCTCGAACAAGTTGCGCCAGGCCGGCTCGAGCAGAAGCAAATCTGACGGGATCACCTTGCCGTCCATCAGCGGCCAGGTGTTGTAGCTCAGGCCGGCGTCGAGCCCTGCGACCAGGCCGCCGAGATAGATCTGGACCAGCACCAGCAGCACGATGAAGCCGGCCAGCCTTTGTGTCGGCCGGTCGGCGGCAGGCTCCGAATGCGGCGCCAGCCCGCGCGCGACCACCATGGTGGCAGTGAAGATCAGGGCGGCAAGCGTCAAATGCGTGGCCAGCCGGTACTGGCTGACGGAGACGCGGTCGACCAGGCCGGAGGCCACCATCCACCAGCCGATGGCGCCTTGCAGGCCACCAAGCAGCAGAATACCGACCAGCTTTGGCCCAAGGCCGCGCTCGATGCGGCGCGTCGCCCACAAGACCAGCAACGGCAGGCCGAAGACCAGGCCGACACTGCGCGCCAGGATACGGTGCGCCCACTCCCACCAGAAGATCGACTTGAAGGCGTCCAGGCTCATGCCCTTGTTGAGCTCGGCATATTGCGGAATCTTCTGATAGAGCTGGAATTCCTCCTGCCACTCGGCGTCGTTGAGCGGCGGTATCACGCCGTGGATCGGCTTCCACTCGGTGATCGACAGGCCGGAATTGGTGAGCCTGGTGGCGCCGCCGACCAGCACCAGCGCAAACAGCACCAGAAGCACGACATACAGCCAGCCGCGCACCAGCGCCCGATTTTTCAAGTCGCGATCGCGGTCAATGTAAGGCGCGGCGGCTGATATGGCGGCCATGGTTGGTCCCGGCAGGTTGACGTGGCGGATTGGTGAACCATCGCAACCCGGCTGACAAGACCGGACGGCGCGGCACGCCGTCGCGCCGCATCTCCCGGGTTGCACAGGCGCGCGGTTGGGCCTAAGCGGAGGCGATCAACGAGAACGCTCATGCCCATCCGCCTGAAAAAGCTGATCGGAACTTTCCTGCTGGTGGCGCTGGTCATCATCTATGCGCTGGTCGCGTCGATCATAGCGGTCGCGCAGCTGTCGCAATCCAGCCCGCTGGTGCACTTCCTGTTCTTCCTGTTCAGCGGCCTGTTCTGGGTGCTGCCTGCGATGGGCATCATCAAATGGCTGATCCTGGAGCCGCCGCCGAAAGGCTGAAGAGCCCGCCCCAGGTTAGATGGTGACCACCATTTTGCCGGCATTGGCCAGCGGCGTCGTTACGCCCGACAACATGGTGCGGATATGGGCGACGCTCTGGTAGCGGCCGTTGATCGAAATGCGCGGCAGCGCGTGCAGGAAGCCGGCGTGCTCGGCGTGCAGCACGCCGTGGCGAGTGGTCACCGCCGAGGCGTAGCCGGCGTCGCGGGCAAAGCCCACTTCGCGGCAGCCGACAGCGCTGGCGTAACCATAGGGGTAAGCGAGATGACGTGGGTCTTCGCCGAGCTGCGCCTGCAGCTGGCGCCTGACGTCGACGATCTCATGGCGCGCATCGGCTTCGTCGAGCCGCTTCAGATTGCGGTGGTTGACCGTATGCGCGCCGATCGTCACCAGCCTGTGCCCGGCCACGGCGCGGATATCGTCCCAAGTCATCAGCGTGCTTGGGCGCAAGCCATCGAGGTCGATGCCGTTCGAGTGCGCCAGATCGCGCAGCACGGCGCGCTGATCCTCCTCGCGCACCTCGAGCGTCAGATAGGCATGCAGACGCGCATTGGCGTGGAGTTTCTTGCTGTGGGTCGAGCAGTCTATGGTCACCGGCCCCTTCGGCGTCGCCAGCGTCAAACGCTCCCGCGCGTTGACGATATCCTCGACCACGTCCCACCATAAATCGGCGCTGCCGTCGATCAGACCCGGCGCGACATAGATGGTGATCGGCGCGTCGTGCTTTTCGAGCACTGGCAGCGCTTCGGTCATGTTGTCGCGATAGGCGTCGTCGGCGGTGATGGTGGCGAACTGGCCGTCCTTGCCGCCGGCCTTGATGCGCTCGATCGCCTCGTCGAGGGTGACGAAGGCATAGCCCCTCGACTTCATGTCGGCGACGAGAGCGTCGAGGAATCGCGGGGCGATGTTGAGGTGGCGGTTAACGCCGTCCGGCTTCTCCGGCGTGGCGGTGACCCGATGCAACATGAGGATGGCGCCAATGCCGCCGACGAACGGCTTGGCCAGCGGTGCAAGGCCGGTAAAGCGGGCGATATTAAGCGCCAGTTTCCGAACTGCCTCACCACCGTCGATCATTCATTCACCTTTTGCGCCTAGGCTCGATCCAAGCACGGAACGCGCCGACGCGAACTCCTGATCGCGACGAATACGCCTTAAGGATTGAGGTATGGTTGACGCCACCGCGTCATTTGACGGCAATCGGCTCGCCGCAAGCAAGGCGTCTGCGCGTGCGCCGGCTGCCGACCAGACCAGTCTGTCGGTGTCGATCGCAGATGCTGCCGCGCTCGCCTCTTACGGCGAATTCTGCCGTTCGGCGCTGTTTGCGCCGGCGCAAAGCGCGGCCTGGGTTCATGCCTGGACGGCGCAGGCCAATCCCGATGCGGTCGTCGCCACGCTGACAATCGAGGACAGGCCGGTCTTTGCACTGGCACTGGAAATCACGCGAACTGGTCCATTCCGCGTCGCCCGCTTCATGGGCGGGCGCCATGCCAACGGCAATTTCGCCGCCGCCGATCCGGCATGGCTGGCAAAGGCCGATGCCGGGGGGATCCGCAGGCTGGTGACGGCGATCGGCAAGGCGCGCCCCGACATCGATCTCGTTGCCTTGGAAAGGCTGCTCCCCGACCTCGATGGCGTTGCCAATCCGCTGGCGGCGTTCTCCAACTTTCCGAGCCCAAACCTGTCGCTCGCCGTCAATCTCGACGGTGGTTTCGATGTGCTGCTGTCGCGTGTGGGCGGCAAGCGCAAGCGCAAGAAGCACCGTTCGCAGACACGCAAGTTCGAGGCGGTCGGCGTTCATCGCCGCATCGAGGCGCAGACACCGGAAGACGTGAACCGGCTGCTCGACGCTTTCTTCGAGATGAAGGAGTTCCGCTTCGCCAAGATGGGCATCGCCAATGTCTTCGGCGAGCCGGAGGTGCGGGCTTTCTTCCGTGCCCTCTTCGCCGGCGCGCTGGCCGAGGAGAAACCGGCCTTTGTGCTGCATGGGCTCGAAGTGGCCGGCAAGCTGCGCGCAATCACCGGCTCGAGCCGCTCGGGCAAACGCCTGATCTGCGAATTCGGCGCCATCGCCGAGGACGATCTCGGCCACACCAGCCCCGGCGATTTCCTTTTCTTCGACATCATCGAGGAAGCCTGCCAAACAGGCTTCGATGTCTATGATTTCTCGGTCGGCGACGAGCCCTACAAGCGGCTCTGGTGCGATATCGAGACCCAGCATTTCGAGGTGCTGGCGCCCCTGACGCTGAAGGGACGCGCCCTGGCGTCGGCGCTGCGGCAGGGCGCACGGGCGAAAGCCTTCATCAAGAACAACCCGACGGTCTGGAAACTGACCAAGATGCTGCGCCGCAAGGCCGCCGGACAGGCAGCGCCCGCTCCCACGGACGACGAAAACTAGCGTTCAGAAATTCAGCGCTTCGCGGAGCGCCGGGCCGGCCCTGACCCGCAGGTCGAGATCCGCCTCGATGTGGTCGATATGGTGCAGCATCAGCCGGCTCACCAACCCGCAATCGCCGCTCTCCAGCGCGCCGACCATTTCCGTGTGCTCACTGTGCCCGCAGGCCGACACGCCGGATCGTCCGTAAAGGGCGATCACCAGCGACGAACGCGCCACCAGCTCCTCCATGAAGCGCTGCAGGATGGCATTGCCGGCGACGGAGGCGAGCAGCAGATGGAAATCGCCCGACGCCTTGATTTCGGAGCGCCGGGCGGTTGGGCCGCGCTCGGCGATGAAGCGGCCTTCCTCGTCGAGCTGCGCGCGGAACGCAGCGATATCGGTGGCTGTGACCCGCCCACAGGCGGCAATGGCTATGCCCGGCTCGATCAGCCGGCGCGATGCGAACACCTGGCGCGCTTCCTCGGGCGAAGGGTTGGCGACGAAGGCGCCACGGTTGCGCTCGGTACGCACCAGCCCCTCGAAGGACAGCATCTGCAGCGCCGCGCGCGCGACCGTGCGCGAGACGTCGAACAGCGTGCCGACCTCGCCTTCCGACAGCTTGGTGCCGGGCGTCAGCCGACGGTCAACGATGGCGTCCCGCAGATTGTCGCGAATCGCCTGGGCGCGATCCTGGTTGGCGCTGTCGGCGGAATGGATCTGATCGGCAATGTTCATGGCGATGATGGTTCCCAGCCTCTTTCTAGCGCAACTCGTCGCCTGCGCACGAGAGGCAAAGTGGACACGAAGCCAAAAAAGATTGCATACGATTCTTGCGCGGATCGCGCACAATCGCCCATAATTTGTGCAATGCACAAGATAGCTCACCGGCTAGGCAGTGGGCACGAATTCCGATTTTGCTGATGATTCAAACGCTTGGCCGAATCTCGCCGATTGGCACGCATAATGCATTGGTTGACGCGACCAAACGGGGAAGCCTGAATGTCCAAAGCCGCCGAGATCGACATCGTCTCCGTTTCGAAAGTGTACGGAACGACGACTGCCGTCGAGGCCATCAGCCTGAAGATACCGGCAGGCACCTATTGCTGCCTGCTTGGCCCCTCCGGCTGCGGCAAGACCTCGACGCTGCGCATGATCGCCGGCCACGAAAGCATTTCGTCGGGCGATGTCCGCCTCGGCAACATCGTCGTCACCGACTTGCCGCCGGCAAAGCGTGGCACGGCGATGATGTTCCAGTCCTATGCGCTGTTTCCGCATCTCGACCTTGTCGACAATGTCGCCTTCAGCCTGAAGATGAAGGGCGTCGACAAGGAGCAGCGCCGTGCCAAGGCGCTCGACATGCTCAAGCTGATGCAGATGGAGGCCTATGCGACGCGCCGGCCGGCGCAGCTTTCCGGCGGCCAGCAGCAGCGTGTTGCACTCGCCCGCGCTCTGATCACCGATCCCGAGGCGCTGCTGCTCGACGAGCCGCTGTCGGCACTCGACCCGTTCCTGAAGATACGCATGCGCGCCGAGCTGAAGAAATTGCAGACCTCGCTTGGCATCACTTTCGTCCACGTCACCCACAGCCAGGAAGAGGCCATGGCCTTGGCGGACCTGATCGTGGTGATGAATGACGGCCGCATCGAACAGGCGGCGCCGCCGCGAGATGTGTTCGAAAGGCCGGCCACCGCCTTCGTCGCGCGCTTCATGGGTGACCACAATGTCATCTCCGGCCGGGTTACCGGCGCGCGCGACGGCATGGTCGTCTTCGACGTCAATGGTGGCGCCTCGCTCGCCGCCCGCGGGCAAGGCCGGGAGGCGGGCCAGGAGGTGGGCACGCCGATCGACATCGCCATCCGCACCGACCATGTGCGCATCGGCGAAGCACCCTCTCCCGGCCTCGGCTTCACCGGCATCGTCTCCAACATCGAATATCGCGGCGCCACGGTGAAGCTGTCGGTCACCGGCGGCGGCATCGACGATTTCACCGTTATCATCGACGATTCCGACTTCTTCGCCAAACCCGTCGCCCTTGGCGACGCCGTACCGCTCGCCTGGGATTCCGAGGACGCCATCGTCCTCGGCCGCCTTCATTCATGAATTCAACGAAGCAAAACAAAACAGGGGAATAGGAATGACAAAAACAGTAGAAACAAAGACCGGAATTTCGCGACGTTCGTTGCTCAAGACAGGTGCGGCCGCCGTCGGCCTCGCCGCAGGCTCGGGCGCCATTACAGGCTTCCCGACCATCTGGGCGCAGTCCAACATCACGCTGCGCCAGTTCGGCACCGGCGTGTCGAACCTGAACGCGATCGCCGACAAGTGCAAGGCCGACCTCGGCATCACGCTGGAAATGACGGCGACCGATTCGGACGCGGCCGCCCAGCGCGCCGTGACCCAGCCCGACAGCTATGACATCGCCGACATCGAATACTGGATCTGCAAGAAGGTGTTCCCGAGCGGCGTGCTGCAGCCGATGGATGTCAGTAAGCTGAAATACTACGACGAGCTGGTGCCGTTGTTCAAAACCGGCAAGCTGACGCCCGACAGCATCATTGCCCAGGGCACCGCGCCGCACACGGTCGGCTATGTCGAAGCGCAGGACTCAAAGACCTTCGCCAAGGCGCCGACCAAGTGGTTCACCATGGTGCCGACGATCTACAACGCCGATACGCTAGGCATCCGGCCCGACCTCGTCGGCCGCGACATCACCACCTGGGCCGACATCATGGATCCGGCCTTCAAGGGCAAGACCGCGATCCTTAACATCCCGTCCATCGGTATCATGGATGCGGCCATGATCATGGAGGCCACAGGCAACATCAAATATGCCGACAAGGGCAACATGACCAAGGAAGAGATCGACAAGACGATCGACTTCCTCATCAAGGCCAAGCAGGCCGGCCAGTTCCGCGCCTTCTGGAAGTCGTTCGACGAGAGCGTCAACCTGATGGCATCGGGCGAAGTGGTCATCCAGTCTATGTGGTCGCCGGCCGTCGCTGCCGTGCGCTCCAAAGGCATCGCATGCCGCTTCCAGCCGCTCAAGGAGGGCTATCGCTCATGGGGCGGCGGCCTTGGCCTTGCCGCCCATCTCAAGGGCGCCGAGCTCGACGCCGCCTACGAATACATCAACTGGTATACGTCGGGCTGGGTCGGCGGCTATCTCAACCGCCAGGGCTACTATTCCGCCAATATGGTCTCGGCCAAGAAGTTCATGTCCGAGGACGAATGGGGCTACTGGATCGAAGGCAAGCCGGCCAAGGGCGAGATCAAGGCGCCGGACGGCACCGTCATGGAAAAGGCCGGCGCCGTGCGCGACGGCGGCTCGTTCGAAGAGCGTATGGGCAAGGTCGCCTGCTGGAACTCGGTCATGGACGAGGACCGCTACATGGTGAAGCGCTGGAACGAATTCATCGCGGCGTAGAGCGGACGCGTTCACTGTGATGTTGCGATCCTTCGCGCCCCCCTCTGTCCTGCCGGACATCTCCCCCACTTGGGGGGAGATTGGCAGCGTCATGGCCGGCTCTTCGTTAGCAACGTTGGAGTTTGGCGAAGGCCGTTATGAGAGTTCGATCTCCCCGCTCGTGGGGGAGATGTCCGGCAGGACAGAGGGGGGCGCGAAGGATCGCAAGTCATCGCGATCACGCGGAGGATTTTCCCAATGACAGTCGCGCTCGAACGCCCCGCCATCGCAGCAGCCAAGCCCGCCAGACGCCGCCGCGTCTCCCTTGGCGCCGTCACGCCCTATTTGCAATCGGCGCCGCTGGCGCTCATCCTCGGTGCGTTCCTGCTCTTGCCAATCATCATGATCGTCGTCGTCTCCTTCTGGGATTATGACTTCGCCGCCATGTATCCGGATTTCCTGACGACGAACTATTCCGACGTGCTGGGATCATGGGTCACCTGGAAGACCTATCTCAACACCATCAAATTCGCTGCCATCGTCTGGGCTCTGACCTTGTTCATCGGCTTCTGGGTCGCCTATTTCCTCGCCTTCCATATCCGCACCACCGCCATGCAGATGGTGCTGTTCCTTGTCTGCACGGTGCCGTTCCTGACCTCCAACATCATCCGCATGATCTCGTGGATCCCGGTGCTTGGCCGCAACGGGTTGATCAACTCGACGCTGGTGCAATTGGGGCTGGTGCCAAAACCCATCGAATGGCTGCTCTATTCGGAATTCGCCGTGGTGCTGGCCATGGTGCATCTCTACACGCTGTTCATGGTAACGCCGATCTTCAACACGTTGATGCGCATCGACCGCTCGCTGGTCGAGGCCGCGCGCGATGCCGGCGCGTCCGGCTGGCAGGTCTTGTGGAACGTCGTCATCCCGCTGGCCAAGCCCGGCATGGCGATCGGCACCATCTTCGTCGTCACGCTGGTGATGGCCGATTTCTCCACTGTGCAGGTGATGTCGGGCGGCCAGAGCGCGTCGGTCGCACTGATGATGAAGAACCAGATGTCGCTGCTGCAGTATCCCGCAGCCGCCGCCAATGCCGTAGTGTTGCTGGTGTTGGTACTGTTGATGGTCGCGGGCATCCTGCGCATCGTCGACATCCGCAAGGAGCTTTGAGGTGAGCCACGAAAAACGCACCCTCGAATTCTATGTGCTTGCGGTCTTCTTCACTCTGTTCGTGCTGTTCCTCTACGGCCCGCTGTCGGCGATCCTGATCCTTTCTTTCCAAGGCGAGACCGGCGGCCTCACCTTCCCGCTCAATGGCGTGTCGCTGCACTGGTTCGCCAATCTGTTCGAGCGCCAGGCGGTCGGCGATTTCGGCGGCAGCTTCAAGCGCTCGCTCGTGCTCGGCCTCATGGTGATGATCGTCACCGTCGTCGTGTCGCTGCTGGCAGGGCTCGCTTTCCGGCAAAAATTTCGTGGCGCCACCGCTTTGTTCTACCTGGCGGTCGCCAGCCTCGTCGTACCCTCGATCATCATTTCGCTCGGCATCGGCGTCGTCTTCCAGCAGGTCGGCTTCCGCCCGGCCTGGTACACATCGGCCTTCGGCGCGCACCTGACCTGGACCTTGCCCTTCGGCGTGCTCATCATGTTCGCCGTCTTCAACCGCTTCTCGCCCGCCTATGAGGAAGCAGCGCGTGACCTGGGCGCCAACTCCTGGCAGACCTTCGCCCATGTCGTGCTGCCGATGATCGCGCCGAGCCTGATCGGCGTCGGCCTGTTCGGCTTCACGCTGTCCTATGACGAGTTCGCCCGCACGCTGATGACGTCGGGCACCTTCAACACGCTGCCGCTCGAGATCTACGGCATGACCACCAATGTCACGACGCCGGTGCTCTATGCGCTGGGCACGGTGACCACCGTGTTCTCCTTCCTGGTGATCCTGGCCACACTGGGCGCCATCCTCTATGTCGGCCGCAAGCGGGCCAGGGTTTGATCGTGCAGATACTGGTGGTGAACCCCAACACGACGGCGAGCATGACCGAGACGATCGCGGCGGCGGCGCGCGCCGTTGCCGGCGCCGGGACCGAGGTGATCGCGGTCACCTCCTCGATGGGTCCTGCCTCGATCGAGGGCTATTATGACGAGGCATTGGCCGTGCCCGGCCTTTTGATGGAGATCGCCGCCGGCGAACGTGCCGGGGCTCAGGCCGCCATCATCGCCTGCTTCGACGATACCGGCCTGGATGCGGCACGCGCCATGGCCTCCATTCCGGTCATCGGCATCTGCGAGGCCGCTCTCAGTGTCGCCTCCTACATTGCCCAGCGCTTCACAGTGGTGACGACCACCGAACGCTCGCGTGTCCCTGTCGAGGGGCTGGTGCACCGCTACGGCATGGCCGGGCGTGCCCGCGTGCGCGCCGCCGACATTCCCGTACTCTCGCTTGAAGACGCTGCTTCCGGCGCTGTCGAGAAACTGCGCGCCGAGATCGCCCGCGCCATAGCGGAAGACCGCGCCGAGGCCATCGTGCTCGGCTGCGCCGGCATGGCCGACCTGGCACACCGGCTGCAGCAAGAGTTCGACCTGCCCGTCATCGACGGCGTCGGCGCCGCCCTCAAACAGGCCGAGGCGCTGATCGCATTGGGCCTGTCGACCTCGAAGCGCGGCTCCTATGCCAGTCCGCTGGCCAAGCCCTATCGCGGCGTGCTGAAATCCTTCTCGCCGGGGGTGGTCGCCGCGGAGTGAACGCTATGAAGCCTACCGTCCGCGCATTGTCTCCGCCGGAAGTGACCGTTCTCATCGACTGGGCGGCGGCTGAAGGCTGGAACCCTGGCCTTGATGATGCCGCCGCGTTCCGGCCAACCGATCCTGAAGGGTTCATCGGCGCTTTTGTCGACAACGAGATGACCGCCGCCATCTCGGCTATCGCCTATGGCGGCAACTTCGGTTTCATCGGTCTCTACATCTGCCGACCAGACATGCGCGGCAAAGGCCATGGCAAAGCAGTCTGGAATGCGGGCATGGCCAGGCTGGCCGGCCGAACGGTCGGCCTCGACGGGGTCGCCGCGCAGCTGGCGAATTATCGCCGCACGGGATTCAGCTCGGCGTACGAAACCATCCGCTTCAGCGGCCGTATCGCGACCCCGCCCGTCCGAAGCGAAGGGGTGCGCATGATAACCACGCAACTCGTGCCCGACATCATCGTCTATGACGCCCGCTGTTTCCCCGCGCCTCGACGAGCCTTCCTGCACCGCTGGGCGCAGCCGCCGCATTGCGGGTTCGCCGCGATCAGTTCACTCGGCACCATAGGCTACGCCGTGGCTCGTCCCTGCCGTTCGGGTTACAAGATCGGCCCGCTGTTTGCCGACGACACCGAGACGGCGATGCAGCTCATGGGCAGTCTGGCTGCCGCATGCGAAGGTGGCGACCTGCATATCGACGTTCCTGCCGAAAATTTCGATTTCACCACGGCGCTTTCAGCAATTGGTTTCAGGCCGACCTTCACCACCACGCGCATGTACAAGGGCCCGCCTCCGAAGGTCGACTCGCGCCGAATATTTGGCGTGACGACCCTGGAGTTGGGGTAGATCCCGGCGCCGACTGACAGGCTTGGTTTTTCGGGAGCCGGCGGGCGATGGACGAGCCGATCCGTAGTAGCGCCGCCTAAGTCGAATTGTCTGATGTCTCAGGCGGCGCTACGTCGTCCCGGCACGGGGTTACCCGGCGTCTCGTGGCCGATCGGCGTCACCAGAGTGAGGTCGGGATAGCCGCTTTCGATCAGCTCGACGGCGGCCTGCGCCACCTCATCGTCCGCCTGCAGCATGGACATGAAGACCTCGGTGCTGTCGCCGACCAGTCGGCTGATGCCTTGCGCATCGGCCGGTCCGCATTCGACGATGACCAGATCATAGGCGGTGGTCAGCGACTGCATGATGATCGGCAGCCGGTCGGCGGCGCGCATGGCGCGAACCGGATCGGCGGTGCCGACGGGAACGACATGGCAGTCCGAATAGAGGTCGGCGTGGATGACGTCGCTGAACTGCGCTTCCGAAGCCAGCAGATTGGTGATGCCGGGGAAAACTCCGCTGTCCAGCATCGGCCGCGAGGCGGCACCTGACGCCGTGAGATCGAGCAGCAGCACGCGCAGGCCAGCGTCGGAGACTTCGCGCGCTACCAGCACTGCCGATGCAGCCGCCTCATCGCCTTCGGGCGACACGAAGATGGCGCGCGCAGCACCGCTGGCGATCAGCTTTTCCGCCGCCTTCTCGACATCGATCTCGCCAAGGCTGGAGCGGACAGGTTCGGCTTGCGGTTCGGAACCGGCAGCCGCTGCTCCTTCCAGCACTGAAGGAGCCGGCTCGGGCTCTGGCACCAGTTCAGACTCCACGGTCGTCGGCTGATCGTCCACTTCCACGACCTCAGGAGCCGGTTCCGGGTGGACGACCGGCGCCGACATTGCCGACATCGCAACCTGCTCGATACGCTCGAAGCGCGCCCCTGGGGCCGGACGCATGGCGCGGCCGGAAAACAGCTCCTGCAGCAGCGTGATGACCGACATCAGCAGCAGCGAGCCGACTAAGGCGGCGCCGACGATCGGCACGAGCTTGGGGAAATAGGGTTCCGACGGCACGCGCGCCTCGGAAAACACGCTGGCATCGACCGGCAGGTAATTCTTGCGCGAGGACACTTCGCGGAAGCTCGCCATATAGGATTCAAGCTGCTGGCGCCGGACGTTCGCCTCGCGCTGCAGCGCATCCAGCTGGACCTGCTCCTCGCCGGCCCGCGACGACGCCGCTTTCAGCTTGTTGACGTCCGATATCAGCTGGTTTTCGCGCGCCTGGGCGGTCTGCGCCTGCGTCAGCAACCCGCGCATGATTTTTTGCGCTTCGTTGCGGATCTGGCCGTCGAGATCGGCAAGCTGCGACCTCATCGCCCGCAGGCGGGGATGGTTGTCGAGCAAGGTGGTGGAAAGATCGGCGATGTTGGTTCTGAGCTCGATCTGACGCTCACGCAGCCGCTGGATCAGATCGGAAGACAGCACTTCGGGTACAGCGTCCAGCGAACCGCCATTCTGCAAAGCCTGGCGCACCCTTTCGGCCGTCGCCTCGGCCGAAGCGCGGCTGGCGCGCACACGCGACAGTTCGGTCGATAGCTCGGACAATTGCTGTGTCGCCAGCACCGAATTGTTGCCGCCCATCAACAGGTCCGACTGGGCGGAACGGAAGGCCGCGACCTTGGCCTCTGCATCCCTGACCTGCTTCTGCAGATCGTCGATTTCCGGCCCGAGGAAGGCGGTCGCGGCGGCGTTCGACTTGGTCTTGGCGTCCGCCTGATAGGCCAGGTAGGCCTTGGCGATGGCGTTCGGAATGTCAGCGGCAAGCTGGGGATCTTCAGAGGAAAATTCGACGGCGATGACGCGGGTCTTTTCCACGCCATAAACATTGAGCTTGTCGCGCATCTTCGTCAGCACGCGCTCTTCGAGCGGAATTTCTTCCGGATCGCTCTTCAGCCCGGCAATGACCAGGAGCCGGGTGACCGGCGACATGCCGAGCGCATAGTTGAACTCGGGCTTGTCGCCCAGCTTAAGGTCGGCAGCCACCTGCTTGAGAATGTCGGACGAGGAAATGACCTGAACCTCGGTTGCTACACCTTCCGCATCGAGCACAGGTTTGTCGTCTTCATTGGTGCCGGCAGGCCGCGTATAGGCCGATTCGCTCAACTGGATTTTCAGCTGCGTCGTGGCCTTATAATGCGGCGTGGCAAGCCACGCGAACGCGAAGGCGAGACCAGTGACGAGAAGCGTGATCACAAGAATGCGCAGCCAGTTCCGCGCCAGGCTGGCGAAGAGCTGTCTCAGGTCGACATCGACATCTGCGGCCGCGGACTGGTCGGACATGCATTCCTGCTCCGGACATGAGGCTAGATGGTAGCGTAAACAACTATGGTAACTCAGCCGTTAAGATCGCGGTAAGCAGCTGTTAGGGTTTGCTGACATCCGGTAAACAAAGCCAGCAAAACTATACGGCTTTTTGTCGATTGCCGCCAAATCGGCCGCGTCCCTTTACCGGCCATTAACCCTAACAGGATGATAACGAACCCAGATCCTTAAGGTTTGCCGCCGTGTCCTGGCGGCCATAGCGACGAAGGTGTGTGTCCGATCATGAAAAGCGCTGCTGGTCTGTTTCGCGCTCTGCTGGCCGTGTCGATGCTCGCCGGCTGCTCCAGCTACCGGCCGACGCCGGCGGCCTTCCACGAGGTACTCGACCAGCCCTATCGGCTCGGCGCCGGCGACCGTGTCCGCGTCACCGTGTTCGAACAGGACGGTCTGACCAACACCTACAGTGTCGATCAGTCCGGCTACATGTCCTTCCCGCTGGTCGGCGCGGTGCCGGCGCGCGGCCACACGGCCCAGCAGCTGGAAAAAGCGCTCGCCGACAAACTGCGCCAAGGCTATCTGCGCGACCCCGACGTGTCGGTCGAGATCGATCGCTACCGGCCGATCTTCGTCATGGGCGAAGTGGGCGCCGCCGGCCAGTATTCCTACGTGCCGGGCCTCACCGTGCAGAAGGCCATCGCGATTGCCGGCGGTTTCTCGCCGCGCGCCAACCAGGAAAGCGTCGACATCACCCGCGACATCAACGGCAAGGTGATGACAGGCCGGGTGGTTACCTCCGATCCGCTGCTGCCGGGCGACACGGTCTACGTTCGCGAACGCCTGTTCTGACATCAACGTGGCGGACCAGCTCAGGATCGTCCACTGCTTTCGCTCACCCGTCGGCGGGATCTTCCGGCATGTGCGCGACCTGACGGAGGCCCAGCTCGCCGCCGGACATGTTGTCGGCATCGTCTGCGATTCGACCACCGGCGGCGAATACGAGGAACGCCTGTTCGACCAGATGAAGGACAGCCTGGCGCTGGGCATCCATCGCACGCCGATGCAGCGCCATGTCGGGCCGGGCGACTTCGCCTCGGCCTGGCGTACCTATCGAATCATCAAGGAATTGCGGCCGGACGTGTTGCACGGACATGGCGCCAAAGGTGGCGCCTATGCCCGTCTGTTCGGCTCATTGTTGCGGGTATCAAGGTCTCGCGTAGCCCGCCTCTATTCGCCGCATGGCGGCTCCCTCCACTATGATGAAACGACGACGACCGGGAAGCTGTTCTTCGCGCTCGAGCGCTTCATGGCGCGCTTCACCGACTGCCTGCTGTTCGTCTCCGACTATGAGCGGCGCACCTATCGCAGGAAGGTCGGTGAACCGCCTATCCCGAACACGCTGGTCTATAACGGCCTGCGCGCCGCCGAGTTCGAACCGGTGGTCGCACAGCCCGACGCGGCCGACCTGCTCTACATCGGCATGATGCGCGACCTCAAAGGGCCTGACATTTTCATCGACGCGCTGGTGCTGGCCGGGTCCCAGCTTGAGCGCCGCTTGACCGCGGTCATGGTCGGCGATGGCGACGACCTGCCGCGCTACCATGCGCAGGTGAAACGGCTGGGCCTCGAAAAACAGGTCCGCTTCTTGCCGCCGATGCCGGCCAGGGAGGCATTTTCGCTGGCCGATCTGGTCGTCGTCCCCTCCCGCGCGGAAGCCATGCCCTATATCGTGCTGGAGACGCTGGCGGCCGGCAGGCCGATGATCGCCACGGCCGTCGGCGGCATTCCCGAAATCTTCGGGGAGGGATCCCCTGCCCTGATCCGTCCCGATCCGCGCCAACTCGGCGACAAGATGGGTGAAGCGCTGCGCGATCTCGACGCCTACCGGCGCGCCATGCCCGATACGGCCAGCCTCAGGGCGCGATTCGGCGCCGATGTGATGGCCGCCGAAATCGAAAAGGCCTATTTCGCCGCTCTCAACAGATAGACGACCCTCCAAAACCACAAGTTGTCTCAAGGTTTTTTTAGCTCTCTTTCTGCTATCGTCATCGCGGAAGCTTGTGGGAAACCCGATGAACGAGACCGACCCCACGCGCCGCTTTTCGGCCGATGCGGTGCGCAAATTCGACAGTCCTGCCGAGAGCCCCACGCCCGGCGGCATGAACAGTGTTGCCCGCCAGGTCGCCTCGCAATACCGGCGCGATACGATGTCGCCGGTCATGGTCAGCGGCGTATTGCGCATCGTCGAATTCGGCTTGCTGTTCCTGTCGGGGCTCGCGCTCTACTTCCACTTTGTCGGCTTCTTCAACTATCTCGCCTGGCAATATCCGCTGACCATTGCCGCGGCGTCATTCGTGGCCGTGGTGCTGCTCGACGTCAGCGATTGCTACCAGATCTCCGCCTTGATGCGACCGATCTCCAATCTCGGCCGCGTGCTGATGGTCTGGGCCGGCACCTTCGCGCTGATGGCGCTGACGGCCTTCATCATGAAAATGTCGGAGGATTATTCGCGTCTGCTGTTCGGCACCTGGTTTGTCGTCGGCCTGCTTCTGCTGTTCGGCCTCAGGCTGGTGATGTCGAAGCTGATCCGGCGCTGGGCGCGCAACGGCCGCATGGAACGCCGCGCCGTCATCGTCGGCGGCGGCAAGGCGGCCGAGATGCTGATCCGCTCGGTCGAGAAGCAGCCAGACAACGACATCCGCATCTGCGGCATCTTCGATGACCGCGGCGACAAGCGCTCGCCGCCGATCGTGGCCGGCTATCCCAAGCTCGGCACCATTTCGGAGCTGATGGAATTCGCTCGCATCGCGCGCATCGACATGCTGATCGTGTCGCTGCCGCTGACTGCCGAAACGCGCGTGCTGCAGCTGCTGAAGAAGCTCTGGGTGCTGCCGGTCGACATCCGGCTCTCGGCGCATTCGAACGCTTTGCAGTTTCGCCCGCGCGCCTATTCCTACATCGGCTCGGTGCCGATGCTCGATATCTTCGACAGGCCGATCAACGACTGGGATTCGGTCGCCAAGCGCGCCTTCGACATCGTCTTCTCGCTGATCGGCATCATCCTGTTCTCACCGGTGATGCTGGCGACTGCCATCGCCATCAAGCTCGACAGCAAGGGGCCGGTGCTGTTCAAGCAGAAGCGGCACGGCTTCAACAACGAGATCGTCGAAGTCTACAAATTCCGCTCCATGTACACCGACCGCTCGGACCCGACCGCCAAGCAGACGGTGACCAAGAACGATCCGCGCGTCACCCGCGTCGGCCGCTTCATCCGCAAGAGCTCGATCGACGAACTGCCGCAGTTCTTCAACTCGCTGTTCGGCACGCTGTCACTGGTTGGCCCGCGCCCGCATGCGATTGCCGCGCAGTCGCACAACCTTCTCTACAACGAGGTGGTCGACGGCTATTTCGCCCGCCACAAGGTCAAGCCCGGCGTTACCGGCTGGGCGCAGATCAATGGCTGGCGCGGCGAGATGGACACCAATGAGAAGATCCGCATGCGCACGGAATACGACCTCTATTACATCGAGAACTGGTCGATGCTGTTCGATCTGCGCATCCTGCTCATGACGCCGCTGCGGCTGCTCAACACGGAAAACGCCTATTGAGCGCGATTTCCCATGATGTGCCGCAGGCTGCGGTCAATGCCAAGCTGATCGCGCTGATATCCTCGGGCGCGGTGTTTTTCGGCGTCTTCCTGTCAGGCTTCGTCATCGACGAGCCGGCGCCTTACGATCTTTTCATGGTCGGGCTGATCGCGGTGTGGGGGCTGTTTGGACTGCGCATATCGCGTGCCGCCGCGCCGCTGCTCGTGCTGCTGATCACGATGAACATCGGCGGCATGATTGCCATGACGCAGATGGCCGATCTCGCCAACACACCGCTCTATCTCGCCGTGTCGCTTTTTCTCGCTTTCACCGCGGTGTTCTTCTCGTCGGTGACTGCGGTGCAGCCCGGCCTCTACCGGCTGATCTTCATCGCCTATGTCGTCTCCGCGGTGGTGACCTCGCTGCTCGGCATTGCCGGCTATTTCCACGCTTTCCCGGGCGCTGAAATCTTCACCAGATACGACCGCGCCCAGGGCGCCTTCCAGGATCCGAACGTGTTCGGGCCGTTCCTGGTGCTGCCCGGCATCTATCTGCTCTATCTCCTGTTGACCGGCTCGATCGCGCGCATGCCGCTTCTGGCGGTGCCGCTGCTGATCATCACCGCCGGCATTTTCTTCTCCTTCTCGCGCGGCGCCTGGGGCATGTTCGCCGTCTCGGCCATCCTGCTCACCGGCGCCCTGTTCCTGCAAAGCAACAGCGGCAAGTTCCGGCTGCGCGTCATCATCATGAGCATTGCCGCCGTCACCCTGCTGGTGGTCGCCATGGTCGTCATCCTGCAGCTGCCCGGCGTCGGCGAGATGTTTTCCAGCCGCGCCCAGCTCGAACAGAGCTACGACACGGCGCGCCTTGGCCGTTTCGCCCGCTACACGATCGGCTTTCAGATGGCGCTCGAACATCCGCTCGGCATCGGCCCGCTGGTGTTCGGCACCATTTTCGGCGAAGACACGCACGACATCTGGCTGAAGACGCTGATGGATTATGGCTGGCTCGGCTTCGTCTCGTTCCTGTCGCTGACGCTGTGGACGATCGCCGCCGGCTTCCGCATCCTTTTGCGCGACCGGCCGTGGCAGCCCTATCTGCTCTGCGCCTACGTCGCTTTCATCGGCAATATCGGGCTCGGCACATTCATCGATATCGACCACTGGCGCCATGTCTACCTGCTGCTCGGCCTGATCTGGGGCGCGATCGCGCTGGAATACAGGCATCAGCGCGGGTTGCGGGCGGTGGCGCAACCGAGGTAGCCGAGTAATCCTGAAGGACAGGCGCACGCCAATACCGGGGTTGTGCAGGCCATCGCAGGCTTTGATCTGCTTGCTTCCACCTCTGGTCTAATTGAGCACGTTTGCCGGCGGCGCTTATGTTGTGATGGTGGGAAAACGTCTCTAAACGCGACTGACAAAATTCGAATTGAGTTGGCGTGCTTGCCGGGCTGGATAATATTCCACGTTGGTGGGCGCCACTAATCTGACGGGCGTGGTTATGCTGAGGGAAAGCTATTTCGAATTCATGCTGCGCTGGTACGCGTATCGGCGGTGGCACAGGCCCCCGCGGCGTGTGCGGCAGGCCGAATACGACTTCCATCAGCTTATGAAAAGGCTTCCCGCCGATAGTCTGTTCATCGATCTCGGCGCCAACATTGGCGACGTCACGGGACATGTACTAGCCTATGGAATGCGGGTGATTGCTTTCGAGCCTGACCCTGTTGCTCGCCAGATTTTGACGAAAAGGTTTGGCAACAACGACCGGGTGACGATCATTCCGAAGGCTGTTGGTGGATCAGCGCGAGCGGCCACATTCCATCAGAGGCCGGACGTCAGCGATCTCCGCAGGACCGAATCGTCGTCCCTGATCCAGACACACGAACACACGAACGGGAAAAGCTTTGAAGTTGAGGTGGTTGACCTGGTGCAGTTCCTGCAAGGTCTCCATGAGCCGATCGCCATCGTCAAGATGGACATAGAAGGGGCCGAAGCGGAATGCATCGAAGCCATGCTGGACGCCGGCGTTCACCGTTCGATTGGACAAATCCTGGTCGAGACACATGAACGGTTCTCGCCAGACCTGGCCGACCGGATCGGCAAGCTGCGGGGCCGGATCGCGCAGGAAGGCATCCGCAACATCAATCTGGATTGGAGCTAAGTATCGGCTCGGCCTTGAGCGTGCTAGCCGGAGGGCATCAACCAGCGGGGCAATAGACTTATCGAGGAAGATTGGCGGGAGGAACCGCGTCCGGCGGAGCGTCAAGTTCTATCTGGCTATGCCAGCTACCCGTTCGGGGTATTGCACGGCCAACATCGAATTGTCCGCATGGCTGGCAAAGATGGCGCTGACCTTTTCGGCGTCGAACCGCGCCCGTCGCTTGCGCTTCTCGTCGTTCAGCAAAATCCCGCTGATGGCGTCGAACTTGCGGCCGAGGTTTTTCAATATGCCTCTCTTGATCGGCCAGTTGCTGTTGAAACGGCCGGCCCAGGGCGTGCCTTTCGCCAGATCACGATAGATCGCCATGGCGCCGACCTCGACACCGATCGGCGGACGGTCCCAGGGCTTGCCCCAGGCGAAGTGGCGGGCGTAGCAGCGGCTGAAAGAGATCTGGCTGGTGTAGTTGGTCATCACGTTCCAGAACGGGTGCATCGTCTGCCACCTGCCCTCGAAAGCCACGTTCAATGCACCTTGATCCATCCCGTAAACCTGCTCGGAGGCCAACTGCCGGGTACGCTCCAGAAGCCCCTCCTGCCTGACCAGTGGCATGTTGAACACCAGCACGCCGGCATTGAACTTCGGCGCGCCTGGCTGCATCGGCAAATGCTGTCGATACTTTACGTCGAAATAGGTCTGCTCATCGTGTGCGGCCAGCAGCGGAGCGTTGAGCGGGACGTTGCAGAGGTCTTCTATCGATCTGTTGAAAAGCACATCGGCGTCGGAATAGGCGATGCGGTCATATGGTTCGAACTCCGGCAATTGATCGGCAAACAGCCTGATGTAGGTCGCAAGGGTTGGGTGCGTTCCGCGGTTGAAGTTTGTCGCTTCCATGAATTTCGTGACATCCAGGATGCGGATCTTCCCACCGAGCAGACGCTCTCCGATAGCTCGGTCTTCGCTGGAGATGACACCGGTGTGCAAAATAAAGCCGTCGAGGTGGTCCGACACATTCAGCACGCGGCGCGCCGCCAGGCTGGCATACGGGAAATACCTCTGGTCGGTGGCGAAAAAGAAACACGAATTTTGCGACATGCTACAACCTGTTGCCTGACCCACTCGCGAGAGCTCCGTTGCGGCTCTCAGGCGAAACCACCGAGTACTTCCGGAAACTGCACAGCCATAGCCCCGGCGTCAGCATGCTCGGCATATATCTTATGCACCTTGCTGCCGTCGTACCGTGCGCGCCGCCGATACCGATCCTTGTTCGGCAACATCCCCATGATACCGTCGAACCTGCGGGCGTACCGCCTCATGACGCCCCGCTCGAAGGGAATACGCTGCCGGAAGGGCTCAAGCCATGGCGTATCCCTTGCCAGATCGCGCCAGACGGCAAGCGCCTCAGGCTCCACATCGACCTGGCTTCCCCAGGGCTTGCCGCCGGCGAAATGCCGCGCATAGGCTTGGGCGAAGCGGAATTCCTTCGTATCGTTGGACATCAAATTCCAGTTCGGGTGCATCGTCTGCCACTTACCCTCGAAGACGATGTTCAGCGCGTTCTGATCGTTCATCTGCCCGGCAACGGCGACATCCCTGGCGCGGTGCAAAAGTCCCTGTTCACGGACCGGCGGCATGTTGAAGACGATGATGCCGGCGTTGAAATAAGGCGCCCCCGGCTGCATCGACAGTTTGTTCCGATAGCCCGGGCGGAAATACATGTAATCGTCGTGAGCGGCCAACAACGGAGCATGAAGTGTCTGGCCCACCAGGTCGGCGATATCTCGATTGAACAGAACATCGCAATCGACATGAGCGATGCGGTCATAGTCCGCGAACTGAGGCAGTTGGTCGGCGAAAAGCCGAACAAAAGTGCCGACATTGCTTGGCCGGAAAGTATGGCCAGCCTCCGCAAACAGCCCCGAAACGTCCACTATGCGAAGACGGTTAGTCAGCAGGCGTTCAGCAACACGCATATCGGCATCGCGTGCGCCGACATGCAGGATGAATCCCGGTGTTGCCTCTCCCGAAACATCCAGAATTCTGCGCGCCGCCAAGCATGCATACGGAAAATAATTGGCGTCGGCCGCCAGAAAAAAACAGGAATTTGCCACGCGCAATCCTTCGTATCGATACTGCGCGAGCCATATCGCCTTGGCATTGCGGCGACAAGGCCGAATGCTGGCGACTTTCAGGCCCGGCGCGCCGTTTTAGCGCTTGCACCATACCCCTTGAAAATATATGGCTTTGCGCGGTCCGGAGTGTAGCGCAGCCCGGTAGCGCACTTGACTGGGGGTCAAGGGGTCGTCGGTTCGAATCCGGCCACTCCGACCAAATAAAAGCAAGGACTTACCCCCAAAGTCCCCCTTCCCGCAAAGTCGTGGTATTGGCCTCAGGGTAACTCCTGGGGTATCAGAAACCTGGTGGGCGCGGATTCGGCTCAAAGAAAATCTGTCCCGCCAATCGGCTCAAGATTCGCTTGGACTGAGCCGACCCCCACGGGATATCTCGTTAGGCCTCGTTATCAACGGAGGCCCCTTATGCAAAAACAATACCGCACCTCGCGTGAAGTTCGCGCACGCTACGGCGACGCCAGCGAAATGAGCTTGTGGCGTTGGCTCCGCGATCCCAAGCTCGATTTTCCTAAGCCCTTGATCATCCAGCGCCGCCGGTTCTGGACCGATGAGCAGCTTGACGAATTCGACGCTCGCCAGCGCGAGGTCGCATAAAATGGAAAGCCTCGAAGAATTCAAAGGGCGTGTTGTTGCACACCTTCGTCAGCATCTGGTTCACGCTTTGGTGCACGGCAAGGACATCCTTGATGAGGCGAACCGGTTTCCCGTGGTTCCGGAATCCATCAGGCATCAGGCCGTTTATGAGGCTGAACAAGAGGTGACCGAATTCACCTTGGGACGATTGAAAGCCCAGTGCGCCCTCGAAGGCTTCAGCAAGGTGTTGCGGCCGGAACCGGCTGCCCCTCGCAGCCGGCCAATCGGGGAACATGATCCGTGTCCATTCTGATGCGCGTCGATCATGAACTTGTCGAGATCGTCGCCGTCCAGGTAGTGAAGCATTTCCGCGATCTCGACAGGCCGCTGCTGCCATCCATCCGCAGGCGCTTCGGCCTCGATGACATCCACGCAATTGCCGCCATCCGCCGCGCCGCCGAGATCCGCGCCGAACAGGTGAAGGGGGCTCGGTGATGGGCACCGGTACGAAGAGCGGCTCGTCAAGCGTAGCCGGCGCTAAGAAAAGGCTTTGGCTGAAGGCGTGGGTTCCCCACCGCCTGGAGATGCTGATCAGCCCCGCCTGGACACATGCGCCGCAGCCTCTACGGCGGATCCTGGAGCGACTGGAGGTGGAACATCTTCGCCACGGCGGCCAGCACAACGGCTACCTTCATGTTGCCTTTTCTCAGTTTGTCCTGGCCGGCGTTTCCAAGCGAACGATCCGACCATCGATCGACCTGGGTCAAGCCCTTGGTCTTCTCGAATGCGTTCCCGACGATGAGCCAGCGGGCGACATCCGAGGCCCAAATCGTTACCGGCTTACCTACGTGCCGGCCAAAGGCCAGCCTTTTCCGACCGACGAATGGAAGAGAGTGACACAGGAACGGGCCGAAAAAATTCTCAAGCAATTTCGAGCTTCATCTGACGGCCAGAAAAGCCAGCAGAAGGCAAACGAAAAGGCCGCCTGATATGTGGATCAAAAAACAGCTTCCCAGTTCCCTTTCCCGCATCTCGTCGGTTCCCTTTCCTACATCGAAACGGGGATTGCCGGTTCCCTTTCCTGACCGCTGCCCAGTAGTCGATAGGGAACTGTCTCTTATAGCTCGGGGGGGAATGTCATGAAGCCCGATCTTCCTCTCTTTGAATGGGCGGCCCGGCCGTGCCAGATCCTTGCCTTTCCCCTAGCGCGCCGTGTCGGCAAGGTCCGCGACGTCGCCGCCAAGCTGTCAGGGAAGACGACAGAGAAGCATGCCGCCTCCTACCGGCTCCAGGTCGATGTTGGCCTCAGAACGCATCTGGCGAAGACACGCCTGAGGCCTGAGGCCATAGACGCCGAGGTGGCCGCTTTCTGGTCTTCAGTCAGGATTGAAATGCAGCGCATCGCCTTCCGCGATCATGGCAGGGGAGGCGCGACACCATAGAAAAAATCGAAAAATCAGAAATCAGAAATCAGAAATCAGAAAATCAGAAAATCAGAAAATCAGAAAATCAAGAAAAAGGAGCGGATGGATTATGAAAAATGAGCAAGATAAAGACTGGCAAAAATACGAAATCGGCGGCGCTGGATAAATCCAAAATCTCGGTCGCCAAGACGGCGAAGGAGAGGAAGAACGAATGGAAGGAGCGACAAGAAAGAGGCGAGGCCGTGTTTCCCCTGACCCTGAAGGTCGCAGAGGCACGAGACGCTTTTCTTGCTGCGGGCGTATTGCCGGAATGGGACAGCGAGGACCCCACGAAAATCGCTGAGGCTGCGTCGCGCATCGTGAAAATCGTAATCGATTGGTTGCTACAACGCAGTGATCAATTACCGTTCGCTCATGGTCGAAGCAGTCTCGGACCAGGCCTTTGGTTTCGATCTGGATTGTCGGGCAAATCTCCAGATGGGCGATTGCGGAACGCGTTCCAAGCCAGTCATTTAGGGTTTGCTATGTCGGAGCCTCAGCTAATCGGAGGCTCCCAAATGAATGTTCTGAATGACCTTCTCAATGGCAACGATCTTGATGCTTTTCTGAAACTGGCGCGGTTGTTGACAAAGGCCGATAGCCATGTCGGCTCCTCCCGCACGGATGAACGTGAATTTCTTGAGGACGTCGCCGCAGTCATAAAGGCGGCAGTTCAAAAGGAAACCAAAACTCTCACCAACCGCGTGACTTTGCTTGAGGTTGCTGCCAGCGCGCAGAAGAGCGCGAAACCAATCGCCAAGATGCGCACTGCCAAGGTGAAGTTGTGATGACCAATCCGCAAGCTCTACGGTTTTGTGAAGATGCGTTCCGAAACGTCGCTACGCACGTTCTCAGTGATTATGAGAACTACCTCAAGAAGCAGGGGCTTAGTGAAAGCGAGGCGGTTGAACGTCTCTGCGTGTATCGCGCACAGATGGAGGGTTGGCTAAAGCGATCCATTGACGCGGCTAAAAAGAGGTTCCCGGTACATTAATTACACCTTGGCGGGAATTTATTCCTCCTTCCTTTGGCCATTTGCCACCGCGCCGTGACGCCGCGCGGTGGCCGCTCTAGGAGGGGTCGGGGGCATGAAAGTGTACTCAGTAGCGGACACTGGACGACCCCAATTGGTACCCGCCGCAGGATTTTTTTCCTATGACAGGATTTTGGCCCAGGCGATTTATTTCCTGATTAGCGTTTCACAATGAGGATTTGAGATGGCAAAAACCCAGACAAACCCTGGAGACCTCGGGATCCCGTCAGGTCTCAGCCGGCCGGAAAAGCGCATGTTTCGTCAGCTTTTCCAGGCATTTTTCCCGGAGTCTAGCGCAATTTCGGCCGCTGACGCCATGGATTTGGAAATGATCGTGGCTACCGCTAGTCGGATCAGATCGCTGCGGCGACTTTTTGCCGAACAAGTAAGAATGAGCGTCGCAGACGAGATCTTGAGCGGTGACTCGCTAGGGGTCTCGCGGGAGTTAAACTCCGTGACACGGCTTCATGCCGATCTCAGCAAAAAGCTTCGTTTACTGAATCGTTCTGCTGCTTAGGAGACTTCGCGGCCTAGATTCGATTGGTACGAAACTCTGACCACCACTTCCCCGGTGGTGTTAAATCGGTATCTTTGTGCGGTCGGTCGTCGGGCGGGATAGAGCTACGTGAGTGGTCCAAAGCTAGTCCAAGTTTCACAAGATTTGTGGGAAATGCCAGAACCGCTTGGTATCTTCGCCGGGGAACTGTTGCGGCGTGGCAGGGCCTACTACCAGGCTTTCAAATTACTCTCCGAGAACGACCAGCCCGACCTTCGATTTCCAACCTATTTTCTCCTCGCTCATTCGTTCGAGGTTGTCCTCAAATCGTATCTGGTAGCAGTGGGAACCCCAAAGAAGGCGTTAAACAGGAAGCCCTTGGGCCATGATATCGGATCGATCTACTCCGAGTGTGAACGGAACGGCCTGACCGTAGCCCACCCACTTGTTCGACCGCTTGCAAATCAACTGACTGAGATCAACTCCGACTATGACCTTCGATATCCTTCAGGCTATCACCTGCCAATTGCTAAGCCATCAGAATGCATGCCTCCTTGCGACGCGCTGATTAGTGCCGTGTCCACAACAGTTGGGCGAGCTAAAGCTCAGGCCCAACTACAATATGCAACGGATACTCGGCATCTTCAGGGAAGCAAAGTGCGCTGGTGCGACTAGCGACGGCCGATTTTCTAGCCGATACTCGATTGTAAGGCGGCGATGTTCAATGGAAGAATAGAGGGTAGTGATACGGTCCCGGCCTTCCGCGACGCCTTCAAGTCCAAGCGCTGCCTGATCCCTGCCGATGGCTTCTACGAGTGGACGATATCGCCAGCCGACGGCAAGAAGGACCCTTGGCACATATACCAGCCAGGCCACGCGCCTTTCTCGTTCGCCGGCCTTTGGGCTTACAATTCCAATCTTGACATAACCAGCTGCACCATCATCACAGAGCCTGCCGCAGAACCGATGAAGCAGTTGCACGATTCGACAGCCTCTCATTCTAGACCAGGCATACTATGACGCCTGGCTGGACCCGGCGACGCCCAAGGACAACCTCAAAGACATTCTCAGCCACGACATCGACGGTCAGCTGCAGTTCAATCGCGTTGGGCGTGAGGTGAACACGAGCGCCGTCAACAAGTTGCCCAACGACCATCCCGGCCTGGTCGGGCCGATCAACCCGCTATGAGCGACGAACGGGCCGGCTTGCCGAAGGCATGACAGCACCCCAGCGCGATTCGGCGACGCGTCGACAATCATGCGTGCGAGCATCTCGGCTGCGGCAAGGATGCTGGGTTCGGATTTGCAAAGCCGCGTCTGGCGTCGCACTGGTTCTGCATGGAGCACCGCGGCGAAGGCGAGCGATATCTTTAGGAGGTTTCAATGTCGGAAAACGTGCTGCCCACCCAAGCCAGGCCGAAGTTGATTGTGATTGTTGCCTGTGATCGAGGCCAGGATGGGCGATCTGTTCACAGCCTATGGTCCAACCGATCAGCAGAGCGAAGAACGCGCGATTTGTACTGCCAAGGGCCTATCATCCAGCCATGTCGGCGTCATAGCCTGGAGCCGTGATGCAGACCCGGCGCTTGGTGATTACGGGCCGCCCACCACGCTATTCGTCAGCGGTGACGTGCCGGATATGGAATGATCAGAGGTCAAAGAGATCAGTCCGTCCAAGGCCGATCTCGTCGACTTTTTCGCGTAACAGGGCGGGAACTGAGCGAAAACACTCGAAGGTTCTGTGCCGTTTCTGTGCCAGATGAGGGCTGGGTAGCTCTGACGCCAAGAAAACCCGCCGTGAGCGCGCAACAGCGGGTTTTCGTAGTCACGGCTACATCCAAAGAATCGACCGCTTGAGGTAGAAATGTGTGGTTGTCGCTGCGGTTCCATACAATTTTAGTTAGCTGGGCCAGATGCCGACGTAAAAAAGCCCGTCGCCTTAATTGGCCACGGGCTGGAGCTATGGGGTTGGGTCAGGAGGGCAAAATGTAGACCCGACAACACGATGCGCCACGCCTCATGATCGAGGTCTTAACCGAACCGCGACAATTCGAACGATCTTGTCGACCTGTGGATAACTTTGCTGACGCCGGCTCATCGGCAGGGAGAAGACGTGATTTGACCTTGGCCGCGCGGCGCTCACGATGCGACGGCTTGGGAGGGCGCGAGATGCAAGTATGCAAAGACATGATTGTGGTGCCGCCGATCGGCGCACATTTCGAGACGCCGGAATTCCTCGCCGAGATCAGCGCCCTGCTTGATGAGGCCTATCCCGACTACGATTTCACGATCACCACCATAAGCAAGTTTCGGGATGACAGCTTCGTGTTGATCCCGATGCTCGGCAGCGTCGGTGGTGAAGGCTCCGTTTTGGCGGCTTACCCGGATATGACGGCAATGCAGGAGATCGGCCTTTTCCTGTTCAAGCACATTCATCGGCCATCGCCGTCGCGACATTAGTGGCCGCACGTCGGCCCAATCACCATGAATTGCCTTCGCATCAAAATCCTTGTGTGAAATGGTAAGGCATTGAGCCGCGTTGAGGGGCCGGCGATGCCGTTGGAACGTTACCGTGGGGTATTCGAACCCGAGGATCTGGACTTGCTCCAGAGGGTGCTCGACAAACTGTGCGGCGAGCGCGGGATCGCCCGAGACGACAGGGAACAAAGGGAAGCCCTGGCTTGGGGAGTCATCCTCCTTTTTCAGAATGGGATTGCCGACGAGGCGGAACTGCTGCAGACGTGCAGGTTGCGCTGAACGCTAATGCCCGTCCTTAAGAAGCCGTGCCTCACGAAGTAGGGAATTCCAGTCGGTGCCCATCAGTTCGATAAGCTGACGTGATTGCTCTACCGAAACACCTGTTTCTTTCGCCAATCCTGCGGCGAGTGCTTCCACCTCAATTCCTTGACGCTGTTTTTCCATAAGCCTGCTCCGCAACCAGAACCGGTGTGCGGCAACAAGGTTCCCTCCGTCTCACCATCTGCCTTGTCGGCTAGTCCTTTAGGGCGTCCGCGTCGCTATTGTCGTCACGCTGACGTTGACGAAGGCGCCTCAGCAGTTCGCGTGAGGCTTGGATCGCCCTGCGCGATTGATCCATATTCTGGCGAAACGTGGCGCGTTCCTCCATGGACTTCTGCCACTTCAGCAAGGTGGCCGTCGTAGTCGCAGCGGCTGCGCGAGCGATATCTATGGGCGTTGTAACCATCACATCCTCCCAAAAAGGCAATGGTAAACGCCATCTTTATAGGCCCGCCGAAACCCTTTCTTCAATCAAAAACGACCATACGGGCATACGGCAAAAATGGCTATTCGGCGAGTCGCTCGACGGCGGCTTCGTCGACCTCGGCTTCCATCTCGTCGTTGATGGTCTTGGTCTTGGCAAAACCGGCCATTGGCACACCGTCAAAGCCCTGCAGCCAGGCTTCGGCATGTTCCTGCCAGTAAGCTGGCACCTCACGCTCCTTGCTGTCCTTACGCGCTTGGGCGCCGTACATCCAAGCGTAGTTGGCGCGCTCCTGATCGTTCTTAGGCACCGCCATTTGTGTCATCCTCTCGAAAGTCCTGCAGTGAGGCGTGGCGCAGGTCATCCTCGCCGCGCAGGTGCTTCACGCGGCCGATCAGCCCCGGCTTGACCCATTGCGTCGCCGGCCGCTTCATAATGCCCTCGTGCGCCGTGGCCGTCACCCGGATTCGGGATCGAGGAAACTTTTTCCAAGCTTCGCTGTTAGGGCTCCATGGCCCGCTTCTTCTTCGATCTAACCGAAAACGGAATCCCCTACCCGGATATTGAAGGCACCGAGCTTGCAAACTTGGCCGCCGCTGAAGATGAGGCGGCAAGGGCGTTGTTTGAGATCGTGAAAGACCAGATGCCGGGCGGCACATTCCGCCAAGTCGCCTTCCAAGTCCATGACGGCACCAGCATTTCGCTGTTTGAGGTGAAAGTCACGTGTGAGGTGACGCGGGCTGGACATTCCGATGACAGACCGTTGGAAGCCTGACGATTCACACCTCGAAGCGCTCGCCGGAACCAACGCCGGGCGGTCGGCGAACTCAACTACCTACGTTCATACCGACGAGACACGTCGCGTCCTAGCTGCGTCACGGAAGCTCTTGGAACAGATGGCCGAACGCGAAGACCCCAGCCGCCAGGTTAACGCGCCTTCTATTGGAATCCGCTCATCTTGACGCGAGAGCTGGCAGGTCCGTCAACCGGCTACCCGCAGAAGCAGTGCGACACCGATCCCATAAGGGATCAGCAGTGCCGCCAAGGCGACCCACAGGCCCGGATCGGCGAATACCTGCATCTGGCTGCGAAGCTGTTCCATTGCACCCAACGGCGAAAGGCCCGCTGTGTTCCAAAACTGAAAAGGCCGGCGCACTCAAGCTGGCGATGGGCATTAGGTTCCATTGCTAGATCACGAGCAAGCGCGCTTACCTGCAGCGGAACCTGACGGCCACTACGACCGTTATTCGAAAGGACAACGAAAGGAGATCGCCATCATGGACTGGAACCGCGTCGAAGGGAATTGGAAGCAATTCAAAGGCAAGGTCAAGGAGCAGTGGGGCAAGCTCACTGATGATGATCTCGACCGCATAGCCGGCAACCGCGATCAGCTCGAAGGTACGATCCAGGAGCGCTACGGCATTGAGAAGGATCGCGTGCGGCGAGACGTCGACGACTGGTATGGCCGACAAGACTCGTAGGATACGACAGTTGGACCTAGTCAAATAAAGGGCGCGTGACGAACCGCGCCCTTGTCGCCTTTTTGGCATCCGTCGTGCCGTTCGGCTCGGCCTTGAACAAGCGATTTTTGGGAACGTGTCGGCTTCCAGCCGCGTTGATCTCCACAATCGGAGATCTTAGCAATGTCCATCCACAAAGAAGACTATCGAACGAACAGGGCTGACTACCTGATAGCGAAAAGGCCAGATCTGGTTGAGCGGACGAAGCCGAAAAAGAAGACATTGCGGCGTGACGATCAGCGTTCCGTAAGGTTACTAGAAAACCCCTCCGCGTTATCCGAGAAGCCGGCATCACGCCGTTAGAAATTGCAGAAGGTCAAGTGGAACATTTTAGCGATTTTGAATGTTCGACTGTCTATGAACAGCCGAACCGTACTCTCAGCAGATCAATCCAGAGCAGCACTCTCAGCAGATCAATCCAGAGCAGCACGAGCCCTACTGAACTGGTCGCGTGTGCGACTTGCAGCAAAGGCCAATCTTAGCGAAATGGCCATCAGCGATCTTGAGAACGGATTCAGCAAATCGCGTCCCCACTACATCGCGGCCATCCGGAAAGCGTTTGAAGACGCCGGAATTGTCTTTACCGTCGAAGGCACTCCATCGCTGCTAGCCCGCTCAGAAGGTGATAGCGGCCTCGCCGCCGATAATAGACAGTGGCGCCGCCGGGAGAAAAAAGGATAAGCGGAAAAGCCAGCCATTGTTGGATGGAAACGGTTGAACCATCCTGAATGGGCAGTACGCAGATGAGATAGCCTCTGCTTCAGGTCGTTGGCATTCAGGATGGCCGCCAGCTCTTCGGCATACTCCATGTCGGGAAGGTCGACAGATGGGTGGCCCGCTAAAATAGCCGGCAGCCCGGTGAACACGTCGAACACCGTCCACGTCCCATCCGCTTCCCGCCTTACGCCGTACCGCAGAGTTGCCATGAGAGGATGCTAATGGAAGTCGGGAATAGATGGTACAAAAATGCGAGCGGGCGATCGGACAACAGGCACGCCTTTCCGGAAACTTTTGCCGCTGCGGCGGGTTCGGTCGAGCATGACCAGAATGGCCGACCTCGGACCGCCCATTTCCGGCAAGACACATGACCTGACTGGGAAGAGCATTTCTATGCGCGCCACACTGCGCGCAACAGGGAGACCGTCCCGAGTTCGCCAAGTGATGTGGCAGGAGCTACCGGGGCACCAGCCGCTGGAATTCGACGCCTAAGAGCGCAGCACAACCTAACTGGGCATCGCTATCGAACCAGCGTTTGCGCGCGGCCACTTCTAGGCGCATGATACCTAGATGAGTTCTATCGAACGGAAGCTGGCCGAATTGAACGACATTCAGCAGGACTTGACTGAAAAGGCTACAATCCTGCGCTATCGCTGCGAGTGTTCGCGCCAAGACGCGAGAGAGCTATGCGAAGAGCTCCGCCAACTGGTAGGTCTGCCCCGCAGCAGCAACAAATTCGCGTCTATCATCACCGGCTCGCGCAAAGGCTGAGCGACGGCGGCCCGCGTCACGCCAGGAAGACGGGGCCCGACCGTTGCTGTCTTCAGCTTCGACAGGCGGAACCGATGGGCGTCATCGGGAGAATTTGGCGCCAATCCAAGCACGACTTGATAATCTCAGCGTTCTCATCGGATAATGAGGTTCAATAGAGGCGGCTGATCCGATGCGGGCGAGTTGTCCACCCGAGGAGCGCCTTATGCCAACAAGGGTTGGATCGGATGGCGCCAAGGTTCATAACTAAACAACTGTCTTGGCCGACCGGAATCGGCGGCTGGCTGGTCCGGGCCGGCATGAACCGGGGCAATGCCCGGCTCAACGGCTACGCTCTCAATGAATTGCAACTGGTCCCGGAAGATCGCGCCGTGGAGGTCGGTTTCGGCGGCGCAGTTTTACTGCCGCAACTTCTCCGTGGGGCAGCATTCGTTTGCGGTGTTGATCGCTCGCAGGATGTCGTGAACGCTGCCTCCCGCCGGTTCGCCGATGCAGTGCGCGCCGGACGAGCCGAGTTCCGAGTCGGGCTAGTCGAGGACTTGCCCTTGCCAGATAGCACATTCGACAAGGCTCTCAGCGTCCACACAGTGTACTTCTGGCAAAGCCTTAGAGCTGGATCCGCAGAGCTCGCTCGCGTCCTCAAACCAGGCGGTCGCGTCGTGCTGGGCTTCCTCCCGAAGGCGCATATGGACCGGATGAACATGCCGGCCGATATTTTCACACCTCGCGGGCCGGATGAGGTGATTGCTGCCTTGCGAGACGCAGGGTTCAGCGACCCTGAAGTGCGGAGACCGAGCACGGAAACCGCTTGGCTCCTTGTGACAGGCAAACGAAGATAAGTTTCGGCGCCAGATGCAAAAAACCCGCCGACCAAGGCCAGCGGGCTCGTATTGCCGGAGAGCGAGGATGTTCCTGGGCCGCACAAAAAAAGCCGCCGGCCGGGGAGCCAGCGGGCTCACGGGCCTATTTTCCCATCATCATCGCAGCTTTGCAGAAACTTTCATGGGCCTTCGCAATGTCTGCGTCAGCGCAGTCCTTCATCACCGCGTCCTTGTCCTCCTGAGACATAGCCGACCAGGCGGCTTTCGCTTCGGCCTCAGACTTCATGGTCTTCATGCCGGCGTCGGTGAAGAAAGGAGACATTTTCGCAGGATCGTCGAGGGCTGACGTGCCGGTGGAGCTACCGGCAAAGGCCGTTCCCGTCATAAGAGCAAATGTCGCGCCGAGAATGATCACTTTCGAATACATCGAAATTCCTCCTAGGACAAACTGCTTGAATGCAGCTGTGCTAATTCAACGCTTGCGGGTAGAAATGGTTTCCAGCCAGACCGAAAATTCGAGAAATTCATACCGATCGTCGTCGTCAACCAGGAGGCATTGGCCCGCGAGTCGGTCAAGGCGGCCCGCGCCCACCATCGACGCTGCAATTGCCTAGCCGGTTGCCATGGCCCGCTAACGAGCGCACACTGTTGCGGTCGCCTCGAAAAACCAAAAACAAACACAGGCACGAGGCGCTTGGGAGCGATCATCAGGCTTTCGCCCGACCAGGGAGAAGGCCCATGCCGACACCGGCAGAGATCCGGCTCATTTATTTGATGGGCCAACTCGCTCACAACCAGAGCATCGTTTCCAAGCAAGATATACTCGTTGGTTTGCTGAATCACGAAGGCAGTCCAACGACCGACGCCATTAGCCTTTTGGCGAGCATGCACCACACCCTGCAATGGACCCGCCAAAGCTTACACGAGGCGGAAGCGGTATATCGAGCCAGATATGCGGAGTAGCGAAAAAGCAAAGCTCGCGTACACAGCCGCAGAGTTCGCCGAAAAACACGGTTTGACAGTGAAGGCAGCCGAAATCATCTTGTCCGTGAACGGCTCCTCACGTGTCGCTTGCGATGCAGCAGCACGCGCATTCAAAGAAGCGGTAGCGCACCGACAACACAGCAATGACAGAGAACGATGAAACTGACATCGGGGGAGGCCCGGGCTTGTGTGCAGGGATGGCCCGCGCTTGCTTCCGAGCGCGGGCCGACCGTGATGAGTGAGGGGCCATCTTGGTCACCGGCAGGGACCGCTGCAGAACGAGCCGGGTGCGACCGAACAGCCTCGGAGCGAGGAAGTTCCCGACTGACGCAAAAAAGCCCGCCAGCAGCCGGCGGGAAATCGGTCTGGAGTAGCTGGAGCGAGCCAGCAAAATGTTAACGAGCGGCGGAGGGTTGGTGGCGCTGAGCACCGCTCTAGGCGCTGGGTTGCCCGGCTCCGTATCTATTTCGCCGCCCGCAGCGAAAAGGTTGTGAACCCATCGCGGCGCGCACGCTCGCAAACGGTTTGCGGCCCCATTGGCACAAGCCTCATCGATCCTTATAACAGCCTAGAGCAATAGCTCAGGGGCGTCAGAACCCTTCACGCAGCGGCGCAAGAGCAGCCGTCACCCGCTCTC
The DNA here is from genome assembly GCF_040320135.1 of Mesorhizobium sp. M0772. NCBI lineage: Bacteria > Pseudomonadati > Pseudomonadota > Alphaproteobacteria > Hyphomicrobiales > Phyllobacteriaceae > Mesorhizobium > Mesorhizobium sp. M0772. Next base: position 38,834 of record NZ_JAMYPB010000012.1, read on the forward strand.
TCCGACCTGGTCGGGGAGGCCGCGGCGCATGTCCAGGGCGAAAGCCTAAAGGCTGCGGCGCATCTCCTGCGTGAGATGTTCTGAACTCCCCGATCAAGGTCATGGGGAGTAGTATAAAAAATCTCGTTTTGGCATTAGTTGGCCTCGCGGCTGCGATTTTCGTCGGCGAGTTCGTCTGGACATCGGCCTCAGGTGCCTACCGTAGTTCGGTATCTGAAAAGCAGGCTAAAAAGGATGAGTTTGATCACATCGTGCTGGAACGGACGATCCTACTCTGCAAACATTCAGGATACGATCCGGCAGCGCCTTTCTGCCAATCTGCGAGGGCTACTTGCCTTAAGGACGCGGCGCGGTTTCCCGATCTCTGTTGATTGAGGTCGCATCGGCAAGGCTCGCCGACAGGCTCGGCGACGCCGCGCTGATCCGGAGCTGTGGCTTTACCAGTGACGAAATGTGTATAGAGCTAGCAGGCCGACAATCGCCCAGACGCCGACCTCGATGTTGTTTAAGCGCCGTCTGATCCCTACGAGATTGAAGTTCGCAACCAACGGAACCGTCCTCAGTTCATCAGCAAGAACAGTAGCGTGCTGATCTCCGGGATCATCCATTTTGGCTATTATCTTTTCGACCCTTCTGTCGTGGGCATCCCGCATATCGGCGAATATCATCGGAAAAGCTCCTTTTTTTGACCGAGTCTGACTCGGATTGGCGTCATGAAGCTATGATTGTGGAGTAGGCATGCGGGCGCGGGGCACCAAATAAATGGCAACTATATCGAAGCTGGATGTTGCCCGCAGGCAGTTGCTTGCCGCGATCCATATCCATTGGTATCTCAATGAGCCTTTGGCGGTCTACACTCTAGCAACAAACGCCTGGGAGGTTTCGGACGCACTTCTCAAAGTCTCAAATAAGATGCGCATGATTGATCAGTTCGCCAACGCTTTTGGGAGGGCCGCAAAAGACTTTCGCGACATGTTCAACGAACCACGTAATTTCATGAAGCATGCTGACAGAGATCCTTCCGCGTTGGCGCCAGATCTGCCCGTAGAGGAGTGCGACGCCGTTCTTATGGTCGCCTGCATAGACTACATGGTGGCGTCCGGCCGAAGCCCTTATATCGTAGGTCTTTTTGTTGCGTGGTATGCTGCGATCTATCCGTCGAAGACAGGCGATTTTTTTAGATCTGAGGCTGATCTACAGTTTCCAGACCTCGTAAGGCTATCTTCTCGAAAAGAACAATGTGCTGCAGCCAGAACCGCAGCCTTGAACTGGGGCAAGTCGGGGTTGATGTCGCATCCAAAAAATGAGCTTACAGATAACTCCCGATGGACGAAACTGCGGCAAGCACTTTCCTAGGTTGCATAGGCAACACAATCGTTGACTGGGGATTGGTCGTGAGCAATGACGTAAACAAGCCTTTTGTAAGCGATTGGCCCGAAGCAGATCGTGCGCGCTATGAACAGCATGCTCGCGAAGTATTCAAGCAAACGGCAGAGCTTCGCGCCGCCAGCCAGCGCAATCACGTTGACTATGGCCGATGGTTGATTGCCAGCTTATTGGCCGTTCACGGCGGCTCTCTTTATGCGATCAGCGGCCTTTGGAACGGCAGCCGCAAGTTAGCCGACACGGCAATGCCAGCCCTGGTAGCTGGGGCAGGATGGAATCTTTTCGGGATCGGTTTCATCCTCATCGCCGCCTTCTTGGCATGGCTGAACTTTCAGTTCGCAGAACGCCAGTATTTCAAATGGGGTGATCCCGCCATCCTTTACCGAAGCGACTATTGGCCCAAAGGTGACGAGAGGACCGATCCTGTCACCGCGACCCTATTCCTTTCTGCGGCGTTTGGTCTGACGTCGTTTGGGTGTTTCGTTGCGGGCGCAATGTCAGTATTTCATGCCCTTACGAATCCCTGACGGTTCCAACGATTGGGTTCCACACAGGAAGGCCTGAGAACTAGGCCGAAGGTCCCACCTGTTGCGAACATCCTTGCAAGAAGTCGTCAAAAACACAAAATGGCCTTGACTTTTTAAGCGAACAAGGAGAGCAACCAACCTAGGGGTAGGGGCAAATAATGAACTATGCGGCGCGGCAAGCTTATTATCGAGAAATCGAAAAGGCGCGCGGCTCGAAAGTAATAGCGTTCGTCAACGGCGAACGTCTGTCGCTCCAGACCATCATTGCCGGCGATGCGATTGAGCCATTCGTCACATTGCTCGACGCGATTGGCCCTACCAAGAAGTTGTCGCTAATACTCGACACCAATGGCGGCCATACCGCCGCCGCATGGCGGCTAATACATTTGCTCCGATCCTTCGGAGACGAGATCGAAATCATCGTGCCGGCAAAAGCCATGAGCGCCGGAACACTTATGGCTCTTGGAGCCGACAAGATCGTTATGACCAAGCAGGCCGCTCTAGGCCCAATCGACCCTAGCTTGGATAACCATCCTCTCAATCCCATGACGCCCGCAGGGTCGGCCGTCCCTGTCGCCGCCGAAGCCATTCGCGGATATATGAGCGAATTAAAAAAAGACGTTACCGACCCCGTGGCGCTCGCATCGGTGTGGAATCATCTTTCGACGCAGATACACCCACTAGTGCTCGGCCAGCTATTTCGCCTCGGTGGTCAGATCCGATCTATGGCAAAAACTCTCATCAAGGGTCAGGTCAAAGACGAAAAGAAGCAGAACGAAATAATTGAGTTGCTATGTTCAGACTCCGGGAGTCATGACTATACTATCAACCGCAGGATGGCAGCAGAAATTGGACTTTCGGTCGACAAGCCAAGCGACGCGTTATACAAAATTCTGTCCAATGTAACGAAATCTTATCATACCGAGCTCAAAACTCTTGAACCATTTAGTCCTCATGGGCTACTGGCGGGCGCGACCCAAGCGCCCTATACCCTTGTAAGAGGCCTCATCGAAGCCACCGAAACCGGCTGCTTCGGTTATGTGACAGAAGGTCAGGTCGGTCCTGCGCTCGGACCTGCTGGGCCCGTGATGACCAAAACGTTCGAAGGATGGAGGAAACTGCCGTGACCCACACATCGGATGGTAGCAACATATTTCGCATAAATGCCGCGGCACCGAGCAACCGCTCCAACAATGTCAGCGGCGTGGCTGCCGACGACCGTCACTGGGAGTATCAGTCGTCGGCATCGCAGCCGAACTGGAATGTTCCCCAACCGCCGTTCACAGTCCCTGGCGAACCGCAACCGCACAGCGACAAATAGGTCGGGTCACTCCCCCTGAAATCCTGCAATGAGGCATGGCGTAAGTCTTCCTCACCGCAGATGCTCCACCGTGGCAACGAGCTCCGGCTTAACCCAGTTGGGTCGCCGGCCGCTTCATGCCCTTCGGTGCCGCCGCTGCATGGTCCGGGACGCGCTTCCAAAGCCGCTCCCGCATATCCCGATTCAAGTGATAAAGGCGGCGCCGACATAGCTTGCTGGCGTCTTAGCCTGGGGCCGAGACGCCGATCCGGGTCTAGGTGACTATGGACCGCCGAAGACTCTCTTTGTAAGCGGCGATGGGCCGGATATGGAGTAAGCTCGCCCGGACTCACATCAGGAGATGCCCTATGGATTTCGGTGACGATGACGAAAAACGGGATGATCTGATAGCGGCGGAACTCGGGCTGACACGAGATGAGCTCGATGAAGCCATCTGGAGGATTCAGGAGAACGCCAGCGATGATGAGCTGACGTACAGCTTCATTATTATATTCGACCCCTCTACGCCGGCCGAAATTTTGGCCAAAGTTGAAGGATTGAACCGAACCGATCTATCCGTCCACATAAGCGTCAATACGTTTGACGAACCAGATCCTGAGGATTTTTCCTAAAGAGGCGGCCCATGGCATTTTACAGACATCAAGGATGGAAGATACAGACCACACGAAATTCTGATTGGAGCGCAGCCATCTCTCGGCCCGGGAGCAGGTTCTGCGAACCGCAATTTGCGCAGGCCATACGCGAGGAAGGCGAACAAGTTTGTCTCAGTCGAGCAAAGGCCATGATCGACCGCTGGGAGAAGGGAAGTACGCAGATTTAAGGCTTGCGAACGCGTTCAGTACTACCTCGCGAGGAGTAGACCGGCCCGCTGATCAATGCTGAAACCGCCACGGCGGCGCCGGAATCCGCTATAGAGATCATCGACCATGGCGGCCTCCGCTGGGTACAAGATATGCCCGTAGGATAGGCCCTGCATCATGGCCTTTAGCTCGCGATCATGTTGCGGGTTGTCGGCGAGGCATTTCTGAACGGCGGCATCCAGGATCATTGCCCAGTTCTGAACATCGACGGCGACGGCGCCGGACGCCTCGCGCCGGAGCCGGGCGAAGATGGTCCGGATATCGAGCTCGCGCATGGTCTGGCTGTAGTCCAGGCCGCGCCGGTTGGCGTCCGAAACGAACCTCTCAAAATCGGCTTGGCCCGGTGTGCCTTCAATCAGGTCCAGGAGATCGGGCAGCTTCGAGAGGATCATACCGACGCCGCCAAGGATGACGGGCGAGAAATACAGGAGATCAGACCAATCCATTGCTGCGACCTTTCACTTCAACGCGACGCTTTTCCGTCGATAGGATTCCATCCGCCGAGGCCGTCTCGGCCCGGATCTCATTTGCTTGGCTCACAAGCATATCAAGAACGCGCTCATCCCAATTCCTGACCTTGGTAGCCGGAACAAAGAATTCCATGTAGGTGACCCGCCTCTCCGCCGATGCGATTCGGCGCTCGATATCTGGCCAACGCGTGAGAGACTTCAGGGTCTCCGCGTCTTCCGCGCCTTTCAACCACTTCTTGACCGTGGAGAATGCAGAATGCTTGCATCGGCTTGACGCCTGTTTGGCGGCCGTTGTCTGGTTGTTGCCGCAAAGGAGTAGGTAGGCAGCTACGGCCTCAGTGATCTCATCCAGTTCTTTCTTGTTGCCATCGCCGCCACTGCGAAAGACGCGCGTCTTCAAGTCCTCGAACAACGGAGATGTCCGTCCCTTCCCCAGGTGGTCAAGCATCACCGCGACGGTGTCGAGGGCATGAGCAAGCTCTGTGCCGCTGTCGGCGTCAACTAAATCCCGGCATGCCTCCGCAGCCATGGCTAGAGCTTCGTTCAAGGCGGGAGTCACGCTACAACCTCCCGCAGCTTCACCACATTGGCCGCCGGCCTTTCTGTGACCAACGCATCAATGAAGTCTGCCCAGGCCAAAAGGGCGGCCCGCTTCTCCTTGGCAAAATCGAAACGCTGATAGACCCCGACGATGCCGGCGAAACTGCCAGAGCTATGGTTAAGAACCTTTTCGACCACAGGCAGACTGATGTTGAGGGCCGCCATACCTGATGCCATCGTCCGGCGCAGATCGTGAAGCGTCCATGGCGTGAGACTGATCCTTGCCGGATCATCGCCGGCCTTCGCCGCCGTGTCGCGAAGGATGGCCAGCATCGCCAAATCCAGGCGACCCTTGGAACGACTAAAACCCGACACAGCAGTTTCGCCAGTAGTGGTGAAGACAAAGCCCTTGTCTCCTATCCTGGGCAGCGATTTGATCAGGGTGGCCGCCCCCGGCGCCAACGGAACGAAATGTTCATTGCCGTTCTTTGTCCTGGCGCCCGGAATCGTCCAGGCCGGCGCGTCGTCATCAAGGGCGAGTTCACCCCGCTTCATGCCGGCTATTTCATTGCGCCGCTGGCCTGTCAGCAAAAGCAGCCGCCACATCGGGCCGAAGGGATGATCGAATCCTTCCGTCGCCTGCCAGAAGAGCTTGATCTCATCACTTGTCAGGATTCGTTCCCGTGATGTTTCCGGCGTCGGTTTCTTCATGCCGGCACAGGGCGAAGCCTTTAAGATGTCCCGTTCGATCAGCCAGCCGAAGAACCGCCGCAGTGTCGCAAAAATCCTGTTGGCGGTAACCGGCGACCCTCTGTCGATGACCGCGTCAAGAAGATCCAGCACATCACGCTTGGTGATGTCATGAACACCCTTTTTGCCCCAATGCGGGTTGATCTCGATTTTGAACTGGCGTTCCACCTCTTTCCAGGATCGGTTCCGGGGTTTGCAGTAGCGGGCAATGAATCGCTGACCTTGTTTCTCGACTGAGTCTTTGTCCTCACCGGTGTCGGCCGCCCGATGCGCCTTGGCCTCTTTCTTGGCTGTGCCGGGATCGCGCCCTTCGCCAAGGGTCTGGATCGCGTCGCGGGCGGCCCGGCGCGCCTCCTGGAGTGTCATCGACTGACCAAGAGGCAAGGTGCCCTCGATCTCATCCCCTTCCCTCTTGAGCAGGACCGGGCCAATGGTAAGTTTCTTTGGCTTGCCGTCGAACCGGTACCGCAGCGCCCAGGACTTCACCCCCGTAGGCTGGACAACCAGATAGAGACCCGGCAGGGCTCCGTCAGGAATCTCGCGTCGGTTCTTGGCCTCAGGCTTTGCCGCCTCGACGGTCTTTGCCGTAAGCACTTTTGATGGATTCCGGAGACCGGCGTTACCCTGATCTGTGACAGCGCTCATTGGTCAAAGGCTCCTATGGGGTAACAGGGGGTAACAGAAATGGTGTGTTAGGCCGTGTTACCCCGCGTTATTAACGGGACCTATCAATGCCTCACAAGCGCATGGAATGCAAGGCTTTGCGGCCCGAAGGATGTTATGACTTGTTAAGCGTCGTTACGCCCTGGCCTTTTTCTGGGGGTCAAGGGGTCGTCGGTTCGAATCCGGCCACTCCGACCATTTTTAGACAGGACTTGCCCCAAAGGTCCTGCTTCTCAAATCACCAACATTCATCCTTGGCAGACGTCGACCCATTCGGCGCCGACAATCTGTGCCATGCGCTGCGGGCTGAGCCTTACAGCGGCGTTGGTGGCGCCGGCCGCGGGCACGACTTCATCGAAGGCGCGCAGCGAGACGTCGCAATAGACCGGCAGCGGCGCCGGCAGGCCGAATGGGCAGACGCCGCCGACGGGATGGCTGGTGATCGCGACAACCTCGTCGGCGTCAAGCATGCGCGGCTTGCCGCCGAAACGGTCCTTGAATTTGCGGTTGTCGAGCCTCGACATGCCGCCGGCCACGATCAGCATGGTCTCACCGCTGACGCGCAGGCAGATGGTCTTGGCGATCTGCGCCGGCTCCACGCCATGCGCCTCAGCCGCCAGCGCCACCGTCGCGGAACTCGCTTCGGTGACGAGCACTTCGACATCGGGCGCATGGGCAGCCAGGAAGGCGCGCACGGATTCAAGGCTCATCTCGGCATTGTCCCATTCGAAAACGGTTAGCGTTCACACTGGATAGCTTCACGCTCGGTCGGCGGCAACCTCCCCGCCCCTCGACGGCTGCAGCGATACCAGGCCAGGCGGGTCGCGCCGCATGTCAGCAACGCAAGGCGCATCCCCCGTGCGGGAGATGTGTTCGGGCTGCTGCCTTGGTAGGTCGCAATGGATCAGGGCCGGCGCTGATGCTGTGCTCCCACGACCAACCGGAGAGATCATCATGCTCAAGCTCGCCTCGGCTCTGGCGCTGCTGCTTATCGGGACGGCGCCGCTGCTTGCCGACGACATGCCGATAAACGCGGACGCCATCAAATGGGGCCCTGCTCCTGCTGTCTTGCCCGCCGGCGCGGACATGGCTGTCATCGCCGGGGACCCCTCGAAGGATGGCATCTACGTGCTGCGGTTGAAGCTGCCGGCCGGCTACAGGATTGCCGCGCACAACCATCCCACCTCGGAATATGTGACGGTGATTTCCGGCAATTTTCATATCGGCATGGGCGACAAGCTCGACGAGACCAAGGGCATCGAACTGACCGCCGGCGGCTTCGGCGTAGCCCCACAGGGAATGAACCATTACGCCTGGACGACAAGCGCTACGATCGTCCAGGTTCATGGCGAGGGGCCGTTCGCGATCACCTACGTAAACCCGGCGGACGATCCGAGCAAGAAGTGACATTCGCCGTTGGGCGAATGCAACAAGCCCGCCAGGGCAAACCATGGCGGGCTTGTTGAACGACGCTTGGCCGTTGTTTATGAAACGGACCGATTTTCCACAGGCGCCGTGGGCGCCGGGGCATCGATCAGGGCCGTTTCCGGCAATTGCAACGCTGCGGCGATCCGGCGAAGTTTCGTCGGATCGGTGTCCTTGCCGCTCTCTATGTCGGCAATCTCGCTGGTCGACAGACCGCAGGTCAGGGAAAGCTCTTCAATACTGTATCCCTTTGTCTCCCGGATGGCTTTGAGGCCGGGGTGCTCAAGCGCTACATCGGCCGCAACATCGGCCGCCAGCCTGGAGAAGGGTTCGTGTTTTGCAGTTTGGGGCATTGGCAACTCCATGGGGCTAAAGAGTTTTGGATTAAATGATAGGGTGTTGCCTGAGAGCCGGGACAATGCCCGCTTGACGGCGATTTGCCAAGGCCCAAACCGACCGTCACAGCATCGTGAACCGGCGTCAAAACCGCAGGCGCCAGGGCGCATATAGGATCTCCGCCCCGATCTCCCAATCAAGTTCTTTTGAAGGGCCGCACGCCGAAGTGTTCAGCGGTTTTGCGCCGCTCGCGCGTTAGCCTGATGTTGCTGGCAGCCGCATCGGGCCAGCTTTTCCCAAGAGGATCATATCCATGACATTCAAGACATCAGCCATCGTGCTCGCCACGATTTCAGGCCTCGCTGGCGCGAGCATGGTCGCGGCGCAAGCCGCCGAGGCCGTGCGCATTCGCGGCACGGTGACCGCCTTTGCCGGAGCGACGCTGACTGTGAAGACCCGCGAAGGCGCTACCGACGCCATCGCGCTGGCTGAAGGGTGGAAGATTTCCGGCGTCGCCAAGGCGGATGCCGGGGATATAAAGCAAGGTGATTTCCTTGGCATTGCCTCTGTTTCGAAGGCCGATGGCGGCAGCGGCGCGCTCGAGGTGGTGATCTTCCCGGCCGCGCTGAAGGGCGCCGGCGAAGGCGACCGCCCGTGGGATCTCGAGCCCAATAGCCGGATGACCAACGGCACGGTCGCCGATGTCACCGAGATTGCAGGCCGCACGGTGACGCTGACCTACGACAATGGCCAGAAAAAGCAGATCGCGATCCCGCAGACGACGCCGGTGGTGACCTTCGCGCCGGCGACGCCCGCCGACCTCAAGCCTGGCGCTGTGGTGTTCGTCAACGCCGAGCGCGGCAGCGACGGCAAGCTGACCGCGGGCCGGGTCGTGGTCGGCAGCAACGGCGTCGTTCCGCCGATGTAGGTTGCCGACGAAGCCGCCAGACACAATCCAGAAACAAAATTCTACAGTCCGGAAAAACTGTCGAAAAGTTCGGAGGCGATAGTCATGACTGCGGGGTTCACCGGCACCGATCTTGCTCGGTGACGGTCAAATTCAGCCCGCGCAGAAAAGGAAACGAAGTCATGAAGAAGTCCCTCCTGTCGGCTCTCGGGCTGGCTTTTGCCCTGGCTGTCTCTCTGCCCCTCATCGGCGCCAGCAGCGCCGACGCAGCACCGCTGCACAAGAAGCATCACCACCATCATCATCATCATCACAACAAGCATCACCGCCATCACCACCACCACCACCACCACCATCACCACAAGGTGGAGGCCAAGAAGGCCTGAAAGGGCCGACTTGCCCAACGGGAAGGCTGGCCCTGGAGTCCTCGCCAAGGCCGCCTTCCCGTTGGTTTCTGCCAGGCGAAGGCAGGATTCGATGGCGCCCATGCGCCAGAACGCGAGCAACCACAGGTTGCCAGCTGCAGGACACTACGGGGTCTCTCAATGCTGCCGGAACCCGCTAGGACGGCGCCGCGAACGCGAGCACTATTGCGATCAAAATCAAAAGCGGTCCCATCCATTTGAAATGCTTCGCGACCTGCAGCCACCATGGCTGCTGACCTTGCTGGGCCTGAAAAGGACTTTGGAGCAGCCCAAAACCAACGCCTGTCATCCACAGCCCAGCGCAGAACATAATGAACTCGTCGATGTAGTTTGCGACCACTTCCGTATCCTCCGCCGGTACCTTTGGACTGGCGTTATAGTCGCAGCCGGGAGTGGCAGAAAGCGCGGTGCCAAGTGGCGGCAATGACTGCTGCCGCCACCTGACAAGAGCCAGGCGCGGACTCGGTCTTGGCTGGCCATTTGGGCACGCCACGGTGCGACCTTCGCATGGGATGCCGCGCTGCTACGTCAGCGCCCTTCACGCGAAATGCATGATCGATGCCCGCCCGGCCCCGCCAGGCGCCGTCCGTTGGCGAAGGCTAAAAATCAACGTCGCGAAAAAACGCGAAGAAAATTCGAACCGCGCATGAACCTTTGCTTTGGAGGCCGCACTAACCCGGCATGGACGCCGAGAAGGCGATCCCAACACAGAAGGACGCCATGGTGGCGATCCTCGATCCAGAGAAGGAAATGCTCAAATGACCAACTTCAAGCGCATCACGCTCGCCGCGGCCCTCATCGTCTCGGCCTTCGGTTCGGCTTCCGTTCCGACCTCGGCCTTCGCCAACGGCACGCATCCCACGGGCGACGGCGGCGCGGTTTGCAAGGGCTCTGGGCATTGCCTGGTGCTCTCGATCGAGTGCAAAGGCACCTATACCGACGCCACGGACAAGAATGGCACTGTCTATGGCAAATGCAGCCAGACCGCGCAGGTTTCGCCGCAGGCCAAGATCAAGCTCGCCAAGTAATCGGCCGCAGATCAGGGAAATGGCGGTCGTCCGCGGGACGGCCGCCATTTTCTTTTTGTTTTCGTGAATTGTTTTAGCGCCGGCTGAGCAACAGGCTGGCGAGAAGGCCGACCACGACCAACCCAACAGCAGCGGCTGTTGCCGGACGATCGCGCGCCGTCCTTTCGATCGCCCTGCCCTGCTTCCTGATCGCCGGCAGCGCATCGCTGACAAGGTCGGCAAGCTGCCCATAATAGTCCGAAGCGGCATCGCGCCCGTCCTCGTAGTAAGCACCGCCGCGTTTGGCCACGACTTTGCGCAACGCGGCGAGCTCTTTGGAAAGGGTCGCGACCTGCTTTTCGAGATCGAGATCGGAGAGGGTCGAAAGCGATACCATGATTGTTTTTCCTTCTTTTGAGAGAAGGCCAAACGCATGGCCTCGGAACCGGTTCCGGTCTGCTTGCCCGAGGGCAGCGGAAAGGTTAGCGCACCTGGTCGAGCAGGCGCTTGCACTCCAGGAGGTCAAACAGCGCCTCCTGCAGCAAGGCCCGGTTGTCGCGCGACAGTTTCGATGCGCCGGGCTGGACCGGACCTTCCTCCTCGGTCTTGCCCAGGCCGAAAAAGCGGCGGCTGGGTTTTACCTTGGGCTGACCGACCAGCATCTCGTCATCCATGCCGCGCGGCTGGGCGGCTGGCGTCAGCGGCACCTGATCGGCCTGCCTGCGCTGCGAGATCGCTTCGACGGCAGCCATGTCGCCATTGCCGATGGCGACCAGGAAATGGTTGCCGTTCTCGCGCAGCAGTTTCTGCACGCCCTTGATCGTGTAACCCTGGTCGTAGAGCATGTGGCGGATGCCCTTGATCAGTTCGACATCCTGTGGCCGGTAGTAGCGGCGGCCGCCGCCGCGCTTCATCGGCTTGATCTGGTTGAAACGGGTTTCCCAGAAGCGCAGCACGTGCTGCGGCAGATCGAGATCCTCCGCGACCTCGCTGATGGTGCGGAAAGCGTCGGGGCTCTTGTCCATGGGCGAAATCCTCACGCTGGACGGCGATCCGGCCCAGTCTGCCGAATCGGGTATCATTTCAGCGGTTTATGAAACAATATTCAAGCCCGGCGTCAAAACGGCCCGGCGTTTTCAACCGAAGCCTGCGGCAGAACCTATTTGCCGCCCTTGGCCTTGCTGTTCTGGTGCGAGCGCAGGATACGGCTTTTCAGCACGTTCGACGACTTGAAGGTCATCACCCGGCGCGGCAGGATCGGCACTTCCTCGCCGGTCTTGGGATTGCGGCCGATGCGTTCGTTCTTGGAACGGACGTGGAAGGTGGCGAAGGACGACAGCTTCACCGTCTCGCCGCGTACGATGGCTTCGCAGATTTCGTCCAGCACCGCCTCGACGAGTTCTGCCGATTCAGTGCGTGACAAGCCGACCTTACGGTAAACAGCTTCGGCAAGGTCGGCGCGCGTAAGTGTCTTTCCCCCCATGCGACCGTCCCATCAGTTCAAAAAACATAAATCGATACAGGTAAAGGCAGAGCCTAAGTAATTGATCCGGCAAGGTCAAGGACCGAAACCGGACCGTTCGGCACTTACCAGCGAACGAGAACCGCGCCCCAGGTGAAGCCGCCGCCCATCGCTTCCAGGAGCACGAGATCACCCTTCTTGATGCGACCGTCGGCGACGGCCACCGAAAGCGCCAGCGGCACGGAAGCAGCCGAGGTGTTACCGTGCAAATCGACGGTGACCACCACCTTTTGCTCAGCAATCCCGAGCTTCTTGGCCGAAGCGTCAATAATGCGTTTATTGGCCTGATGCGGCACGAACCAGTCGAGGTCGTCGGCGGTTATGCCGGCCTGCGAAAACGTCGCCTCGATGACATCGGTGATCATGCCGACGGCGTGCTTGAACACTTCGCGGCCTTCCATCCTGAGATGGCCGACCGTGCCGGTGGTCGAGGGACCGCCATCGACGAAAAGCTTGTCCTTGTGGGCGCCGTCGGAGCGCAGGCTCATCGCCAGCACGCCACGGTCGGCAATGCCGCCGGTGCCCTCATCCGCTTCCAGCACCAGCGCGCCGGCGCCGTCGCCGAATAAGACGCAGGTCGAGCGGTCGCTCCAGTCGAGGATGCGCGAAAAGGTCTCCGCGCCGATCACCAGCACGCGCTTGGCGAGGCCGCCTCTGATGTAGAGGTCGGCGGTGGTCACCGCATAGACGAAGCCCGAGCACACCGCCTGCAGGTCGAAGGCAAAGCCGTGATGCATGCCGAGCCGGTTCTGGATCTCGACGGCGGTCGCCGGAAAGGTGTTGTTGGGCGTCGAGGTCGCCAGCACGATCAGGTCGATGTCGGCAGGCGTAAGACCAGCATTGTCGAGCGCTGCGCGCGCCGCCGCCTCGCCCAGCGACGCCGTCGTCTCGTCATCGGCGGAGATATGACGCTGGCGGATGCCGGTGCGCTGGGCGATCCACTCGTCCGAGGTTTCGACCATGCCTTCGAAATCGGCATTCTTCATGATGCGGAGGGGCAGCGCAGCACCGGTGCCGCGCACGACTGATCTGATCAAAGCTCTTTCCTATTCCTTTTCGTCGACGGTGGCGTCGGATTTCCTGCTTGCCTGGGCATGCGGGTTGCGCGCATGGAACAGGTCGAGATCGGCCTCGATGCGGTCGATCAGATTGTTGCGCACCATGTCATAGCCCAGCTCGATGGCCGCCGCGAAACCGTCCGAATCGGCGCCGCCATGGCTCTTTACCACGATGCCGTTCAGACCCAGGAAAACACCGCCATTGGAGCGGCCCGGATCGAGCTTTTCGCGCAGGCGGTCAAAAGCGCCCTTGGCGAAGACATAGCCGATCCTGGCCATCAGCGTGCGGTTCATCGCGGCGCGCAGATAGCCTGAGATCTGGCGCACAGTGCCTTCTGCCGTCTTGAGCGCGATGTTGCCGGCAAAGCCCTCGGTGACGACCACGTCGACCGTGCCCTTGCCGATGTCGTCACCCTCGACGAAGCCATGATAATTCATCGAGGCCATGTTGGCCTCGCGCAGCATGCGCCCGGCTTCCTTGACTTCTTCCTGTCCCTTGATCTCCTCGACGCCGACATTGAGCAGGCCGACTTTCGGCCGGTCGATGCCGAACACCGAGCGCGCCATGCCGGTGCCGAGAATGGCAAAGTCAATCAGCTGGTGCGCATCGGCGCCGATGGTGGCGCCGACATCCAGCACCACGCTCTCGCCGCGCATCGTGGGCCAGATCGCCGCGATCGCCGGACGATCGATGGTCGCCATAGTGCGCAGGCAGAATTTCGACATCGCCATCAGCGCGCCGGTATTGCCGGCCGAAATGCAGGCCTGCGCGCTGCCACTCTTGACTGCTTCGACAGCCTTCCACATCGACGACTTCCAGCGGCCGTGGCGCAGCGCCTGGCTCGGCTTGTCGTCCATCCTGACCGCAACTTCGCAATGGTGGAACTCGCTGACCTCGGCCAGTTTGGGGAATTTGGCGAGTTCGGGGCGCACCAATTCCTCGCGCCCATATATGACGAAGCGGATGTCGGGACGCCTGACGGCGACCGTCATGAGTGCCGGGATGACCACGTTTGGCCCGTGATCGCCACCCATGGCATCGATGGAAATCCTGATCACGCGGTCTTTATCTCACTAGCTTGGGCCAAGGCACATGGCCCGCGAAAGAAATACGAAACTCGCGAAATTCGGGGGCTCGCGAAGGTTCGGCGAAAATAGCGGTTTTGGGCTGCCGCACAACCGGCTTTTCTCCGATCGCTTCGGGTTTTAGGATTTTCCAAGCAAGGATCGCAGCTTTTGCTGGAATTCATTCTCGACGGGCTCGTCCGGGCCGGCGGCATCGAGAGAGGCGCCTGTCTTGCGCGGATAGGGATCGATCGCCAGCCCGAAGAACTGTTCGGCGAGCGCACCGACGTCGATCGTGTCGCCGGAGAATGTTTCCGGGCCGTCTGGCCCGTCGGCGTCGAGCAGGATCTCGCCGCCGCCTTCGAACCCTTGCCGTCCGAGCTTGGATTGCTCCGGCAGGAACAGCGCCTCGACCTCCTCGTCGATATGGGCCGCGACCGGCTCAAGGGTGACGATGCAGGCCTGGGTGATATCAGCCTCGACGCGGCCGCTGACCTTGACGCCATTGCGCTTCCACGGCGCCACCAAAAGCTCAGCACGGTAGTTTTCGACCGAAAGCAGCTCGTGCTCGCGCGCAAGCATTGCGCGCTGCGCGGCGTCGGCGTCGATCACCACCTGCAAACCTTTGTGCGGCAGGCGGCCGACATTGGCCGCGAATGAGACCGGGCTAGGCGTGTCCACATGTTTCATCTTGGTCTCCCCTCCTCACTCCGCTTTCGCGACGGGAAACGCCACGGCACCGGAAACGATCAATTCGGACGGCTGTGCTTCAAGCTGCCTTGCGGCATCGATTACATAGGACGCCAGCGGCAAGGCTTGCGGCCAGGCGCCGGCATCGGGCCTGACATTGCGCGCCAGGGCGGCAGCAAGCGCGTCGCGGTCGCTGCGTTCCAGCGCGTCGTCATAGGCGGCGGTACGGCCGTAGAACATTTTGGCCAGCCTCTTCATGCGCTTGGGCACGCCGACATCGCCAACGCCCAGTTCCCGCAGCGAATGCTCGACATCGAGAAAGAACTCGTCGATCAGCACCTGCGCGACCTCATGCGCGACGCCCTCTTCGCCGCGGAGCCGGTGCTGAAACAGGAACATATGCAGCGACAGCATCTCGAAACGGCCGAGCGGCGTATCCGGCACATTCCAGTGGGAATAAAACACGGTCTGCCGCGCCGCCGCCACGATTTGTGCGTAAAGCGCCTCGGTGATAGCGCGGTTGGCGTTGCGTTCGCGGCCAAAAAGGCGCTGGAACATTGAGGGTGGTCTCCTGGGGACCGATTGTTTGAATGGGCCTTGTTGCATCGGCAAGCAAGCTGGTTTACCGGTTTTGCCGCCCAGCGCAAGTTGCGGCCAGCTAATGGAGTTGTTGTTGCGCGCGCTGAAATTCAAGTCGACTTTTCTGCCTGGGGCCACCGCCGCGGTTTCGCTGGTGCTGGTGGCTTCCGCGCTGTCGGGCTGCAATTCGTCCAAGATGTTCGGCGACCTTAACCCTAGCGAGACGCTGACGCAGGGCTATGTTATCGACCAGCAGGCGGTCGATTCGGTGCCGGTGGGCTCCAGCCGCGAACAGGTGCTTCTGGCGCTCGGCACGCCATCGACGAAAGCCACCTTCGACAATGAGGCGTTCTATTACATTTCGCAGACGCGCAAGCGCTATGTCGCTTTCGACAAGCCGCGCCTGGTCGACCAGAAAGTGCTCGCGGTCTATTTTGGCGAGGACGGGCGCGTCACCCAGATTGCCAATTACGGTCTGAAGGACGGTAAGATTTTCGACTTCATCTCGCGCACCACGCCGACCGGCGGCAAGGACCAGAACTTCCTCAGCCAGATCATCAAAGGCGCCAGCAAGCTGGCGCCCCCCATTCCTGGCGGCGGCGCCTAAGAAGCGACCACCTTCCTTAGATTTTTGCTTCCCCCGAAGCGACACCATCTCAGGCGACCAAAAGCCCGTGGGAGCGATCCTGCGGGCTTTTGTTTTGAGGTCATGCGGCCGCAACACCCGTCGCGCTTTGCCGCGCGTGGCCTGTTCGGCCGCCGGGCTCCAGCGAGGCGCGGTGCACAGCCGCACTCTGCCGCGCTTCCGAAGGCGTCATGCCGAAATGCCGGCGGAAGGCGTGGTTGAAGGTCGAGAGATCGCCGAAGCCGGCGTCGAAGGCGATGGCGCCGATGGTGCGGTGTGCCAGGCGCAGGTCGGATAGCTTGCTGCAAACCAGCGCCAGCCGCCGGCCAAGCACGAACTGCGACAGCGAGGTACCCTCACCCTCGAACAGCTTTCTGATATAGCGCGCGCTGACGCGGTGGCGCCCGGCCAGCGCGTCGGACCCGACATCGCCGGAAGCCAGATTGCTTTCGATATCGGCTTTGATGGCGCGCAGCCGCGCGGCGCGTATGCCGCGGCCTGCGGCGACCTCGGTGGCGTCCTGCGTTACCACGACCGCGACAAGGTCCTGTATGTGCTTGGCGGCAAGCCAGCGCAATTCGGACGCGGCCAGGTTCGGCTCCTGCATCAGCAGACGGACATAGCTGGTCAGCAGCAAGAACTTTTCGCCCACGCATGACATCGGCGTCATCAGGGCGGCATCCGCATTCGCAGCCATGGGCCCGAGCGCTGCCTTGGGGATGGTGATGAAGAGATGATGCGACATCGCCCGCTCGATCACATGCGGATCAGAGGAGGACAGAAGGATTGCCTGGCCGGCCTCGATGCTGGCCTCGCGGCCGAGATGCGAGAAGGTGGCAGCGCCCTCCAGACACATGAAGAAAATGTAGTCATCGGTCCCCTTGGCCATGGCGCTGGAACGGATGGTGCGGAAGGCGGTGGTCCTCGAATCGGCAATGCCGACGCCCGGCAGCCGCAGGATGGTCGCGTCGACGGAGAGCTTTTCCTCCGTGACGTTAAAATCCATGTCGGTCACCATCCGGCGCAACAGGTCGCAATAGACGTTTCGCCATTCCGCTCGCGGCCACATGGCGGTCGAAGAGCGCGCATACGCAAACTCGGGGGGTCGAATAGTCATGGGGTACTCCCAAGCGATTGTCTTCATTTCACTGTCGTTCGTAGTCGAGGCTCGTTCCATGAACGGCCTCTCATCCGACGGCGGCAATCGGGGGGCACTGGATGGCTACAATGATTTGCGCACTTGGACAAAAGACTATTTACGAAGCTATGGATGAGCTTTGTTCATTCATGCTAAGGAACCCATGGGCAGGATCGGGTGACGGCAAATGACAAGACGGCTTCCACAACTGGAATCCATTCGTGCTTTCGAGGTCATTGCCCGGCTGGGCAGCTTCAAGCGCGCCGGCGATGAGCTGAATGTTACGCCAAGCGCGCTCAGCCACCGCATCGCCGATCTCGAAGCCGATCTCGGCGTGCTTCTGTTCACCCGCCATGTCCGCCGCGTCGAACTAACGCTTGAAGGCGAACGATTGTCCGCGGGCGTGCGACGCGCATTGCTGGAAATCCAGAGCACGGTCGCGAGTGTCGCGCGCAACGAGCGCACGAGGCTGAGGGTCACTGCCATTCCTTCGCATGCCGTACGCTGGCTGGCCCCGCGCCTGCACAGGTTTCGCAAAAAGCATCCCGAAACAGAGATCGACATCAATGCGGATCTTGCAGTCGTCGACCTTTCGCAGCGAACAGTCGACATCGCATTGCGTTTCGGCGGCGGACACTATCCGGCCGTCGAGACCGAATGGCTGATGGCAGATGCGATCTTTCCTGTCGTCAGTCCCGACTATCTCGCCGCCAACGGCCCGGTCAGAGACCAGCACGATGTGCTGCGACTGTTCCGCATCCTCGACACGACGGCCGAAAATGACGAGAGCGGCGCCAATTGGCGCCACTGGTTCGAGAGAAACAATCTGCCGCTGGATACGGTTGGCGACGGCATGAATCTGAATGGCACCTTGTTGGCGGTCGAAGCGGCGGCGAGCGGTCTGGGCGTCGCTATCGCGAGGAAGTCGCTGGTCGAGAGCGATTTGCGGACCGGCAGGCTCGTCCGCCTCCTGACGACGGACATACCGACGAACTGGAACCACTACGTCGTCGTCCACCCGTCCATCTCCGCCTGGGAGCCTGCCAGATCGTTCATCAACTGGCTGAAGGCGGAAGCCGGCGACAACACCGGCGCCGGTTGACCTCGGCGGCCGTCCAGGAGCTCTCATCGGAAGGCGTCGGGGCTCACGGACTCATTGTATCGGCCAGTTGCTCATCCTTGCGGCCCGACTGGTTCGCCGCCTTGGCGGCAAGCGCTGCCGCCATCCGGCTCTCCAGCTCGCGCAGCTTGGCGTCGAGTGTCGCCATGCCACCCCAGGCGAATGTCGCGCGGTATAGCGGTGCGATCTCGGGCGTCAGGAATTCGACCAGGGTTTCGTCCTCGACCCAGACCTTGAGCACCTTGAACAGGCGGGCATCGATCAGCTCGCTATGCCAGCCCATGCGGGCGGCAATGCCCTGGATGGTTTCGGTCGAATTGGGCGTGCTGAGCAGCACATGCGAGCCGGAGCGCAGGCGCATGTTCGGGTCGAAGCCGATGCCGAGCGGCGCTTGCTGGTCCAGAACCGTGCCGCACGGCAGGATTTCGATCAGCGAGCCGAAATCGTCGCCGAGGCAGACAAACCATGCGCCCTCAGGAAATGGCGGCGACGGCGCACGAACCGCGGTGGCGACAAGCATTTCGGCAAGGACGCTGGCGACGGCCTGCGGATCGCGGGCGTTGAATGAAGCGTGATGCAGCATGGCAATACTCCTGTTTTCAACGGCGGCGGCCGGCAGAAGTGCCGACCCATGCCGCGGCGTTCCGTAAAAACTGAATCACCGGCTGAGCGTCAGGATGACCGCGGCAAACAGGCAGGCGTATTCGGCCAGTCCAAGCACAAGGCGCAAATTGTGGTTGGCCGCCCAGCTGTCGCGCGTCTGCGCCCAATCATCGGGGATGGTCACCGGCGTCCAGCTCTGCACCTGTTTGTTGAGCGGCACCTGACGGCTGACGGTGAAGCCAATGTCGATCACCACCAGCGCCGCGGCGACGATGGTCAGGATGCGCGGCAGGCCGGCATCGACCGCAAACATCGCCATCGCCGCGATCAGCACCAGCGTCGTCAGCCTGACGAACGGCATCACCCGGGTAAACGTCCGGTCGCGCATCTGATGCATGGCCATGTACTGGCCGGCGGTAAGATCATCGATGCGAAAATCGTGGATTACGCCCGAGACGTAGATGCCGGCAATAATTCCAGCCAGCGCAAGCGAAGCCGCCATCAAGAAAATGTCCATGTCTTTTCCCTGCCCGAATGTCGTTTCCCTGGCCAAAATCGCCGCAGAGGCGAGCCCGACACCGCGTCGATCGCAATGTCCTGGCCAATGGCGGGGTATTAAAGCAGGCGAACGGTCCGGGCTTGGGTAGGATGGAACGATGTTTTGGGCAATGCGGCCCTCCGATTGCGTCGGAAACATCAAGTGCCGTGAGATCGAAATCTATCAGCAACCTTGACGCGTACTTGCCAGCGACCGGTCAAATTCGTATCAGACCGTGCTGGCCAATGGCGCATCACGCTGAATTGGGAGGAGCATCCGTGCCGGAAAAAACCCGGACAAAACCGACAGGCTGGATGGCGACCGGAACGGCTGACGGCCAGGTGGTCACGCCTGACTGGATGCCCATCGAGCCGGTGGCGATCGATGGCGTGAGGGTCAAGGAGATCAGGCCGGTCGCAACCTCCACCGGCTATCTGACCGAGATCTTTCGCGAGGAGTGGGAGCTCGATTCGGAGCCGGTCGGCCAGGTCTTCCAACGCACCTTGTATCCCGGCGCGGTGACGGGCTGGCATGCCCATGCGGTGACGACCGACCGGCTGTTCTGCTGCGTCGGCAGCGTTCGCATTTCGCTGTTTGACGGACGCAAGGCCTCGCCGACCTTCGGCGCCGTCTGGCACAAGATTATCGGCCCGTTGCGCCCGGCGGTCGTCATCATTCCACCCGGAATATGGCACGGTGTTGTTTCGCTCGGAGCGGAGACGGCGGTGCTGCTCAACCTCGTCGACAAGGCCTATGCCTACGATCAGCCCGACCATTGGCGCCTGCCGCCAGACACCGACCACATTCCCTACAGACTGGTGTAGCGTGGAAGCATCGGCGCAGCGCGATCAGGCCGGCGGCGAACCGCTGGTTTCGATCGTGATCGCGACGCACAACCGGCCGGCAGCACTGCGGCAGGCATTGACCAGCGTCATGCGCCAGACGTTGCAAGACTGGGAAGCCTTGGTCATCGGCGACGGTTGCAGGCCGGATACGGCGGCCGTTGTCGCTGAATTTGACGATGCCCGCATCGTCTACATCGATCTTCCTGTCAATTTCGGCGAACAGTCCGGTCCCAACAATATCGGCTTTGCCAGGGCGCGTGGCCGCTTCGTCGCCTTGCTCAACCACGACGATCTGTGGTTTCCCGACCATTTGGCGGCGATGACCGGCTGGATCGACGCCTCGGGCGCCGACGTGGTGCTGGCGCGCGGTGCCGTCATCCAGCCGCCGTCGGCGGCCGGCAATCCTGTCAATTCGATCTTCGGGATCGGCAAGGATGGTTTTTACGACCCCGTCACGACGGAAGGATTTGGCTCGGCACACATGTTTCGCCGCGCTTCGTTCAGCCTGCTCGGACCTTGGCGACCCGCCAGCCAGTGCTTTTGCGAAAGCTCGCAGGACTGGCTGTTTCGGGCATGGCGAAAGGGCGCGGTGATCGCGACGATGCCGCACCTCACGGTGATCAAGTTGCATTCCGGCATACGCAAGGGTTCCTATCTCGGCGACAATGCGCAGGAACAGAAGGATCTTCTGGACGCCATGCAGACGCCGGACGCCTTGCGCGTGAAAATCCTTGGCTGCGCGCGCGAACCCATTCGCCTGGCGGCATCGAGTTATCTCAGGCGCAGGCTGATGGCGGCTCTTAGCATCCATCCCCGTGCCCGCGCCTTCCGCCGCAAGTATAAGCGAGGCGCCTTCCTTGCCAAGCTGCGGCGCCTGCGTGGCCTGGCGCCGATGCCTGAGCGCGAACCTGGCGTGAGCGAATTGCTAGATCGCTACAGCGAGCGCGGCGATGCCGGCACCGAGCCGGATGAGGGTTGACTGCCACCAGCGTAAATCTCAAACAAAAACCCGCGGGATCGCTCCCGCGGGTTTGTTCCTGAAGCAGTGGCGTTGACTTAGCCGTGCGCGAGCACGGCCAGCAGCAGAAGCGCCACGATGTTGGTGATCTTGATTGCCGGGTTGACCGCCGGGCCGGCGGTGTCCTTGTAGGGATCGCCAACCGTGTCGCCGGTGACCGAAGCCTTGTGCGCTTCGGACCCCTTGAGGTGCTTGACGCCGTCCTTGTCGACAAAACCGTCCTCGAACGACTTCTTGGCATTGTCCCAGGCGCCGCCGCCCGAAGTCATCGAGATGGCAACGAACAGGCCGTTGACGATGACGCCGAGCAACGAGGCGCCGAGTGCCGCAAAGGCGGACGCCTTGGAGCCCGAGATCAGCTGCACGCCGAAATAGACGACGAGCGGCGCCAGCACCGGCAGCAGCGAGGGGATGATCATTTCCCGGATCGCCGCCTTGGTCAGAAGGTCGACGGCGCGCGCATAGTTTGGCTTGGAGGTGCCGGCCATGATGCCCGGATCCTCGCGGAACTGCTTGCGCACTTCCTCGACGATGGCGCCGGCCGCGCGGCCGACGGCCGTCATGGCGATGCCGCCGAACAGATACGGGATCAGACCGCCGAAGATCAGGCCGGCGACGACGTAGGGATTGGAGAGGTCGAAGGAGACATCGCCCATGCCCTGGAAGTACGGATATTTGTCGCCATTGGCGGCAAAGAACTTCAAATCGTTCGAATAGGCCGCAAACAGCACCAGCGCGCCGAGGCCGGCCGAACCGATGGCATAGCCCTTGGTCACCGCCTTGGTGGTGTTGCCGACCGCGTCGAGCGCGTCGGTGGAGTGGCGCACTTCCTTGGGCAGGCCGGCCATTTCGGCAATGCCGCCGGCATTGTCGGTGACCGGGCCGAAGGCGTCGAGGGCGACGATCATGCCGGCAAGGCCGAGCATGGTGGTGACCGCGATCGCCGTGCCGAACAGGCCGGCGAGCTGGTAGGTCGAGATGATGCCGCCGACGATGACGATTGCCGGCAGTGCGGTCGATTCGAGCGACACCGCAAGTCCCTGGATGACGTTGGTGCCGTGACCGGTCACCGAGGCCTGGGCGATGGAGTTCACCGGGCGCTTGTTGGTGCCGGTATAGTATTCGGTGATCACCACGATAAGACCGGTCACAACGAGACCGATCAGGCCGCAGATGAACAGGTTCTTGCCGATGATGGTCATGCCGGCGACGGTGCCGACCTCGCCCCAGCCGACGGTTGCCGAGGTAGCGACGCCGAGACCGACGATCGACAGCAGGCCGGTGACGATCAGGCCTTTGTAGAGGGCGCCCATGATCGAGCCGTTGGAACCGAGCTTGACGAAGAAGGTGCCGACGATCGAGGTCAGGATGCAGGCACCGCAGATAGCGAGCGGATAGAGCATCGCCGCACCCAGAGCGGCGGTGCCGCCGAAGAAGATGGCAGCCAGCACCATGGTGGCAACGACGGTCACCGCATAGGTCTCGAAGAGGTCGGCGGCCATGCCGGCGCAGTCACCGACATTGTCGCCGACATTGTCGGCGATGGTGGCCGGGTTGCGGGGATCGTCTTCGGGAATACCGGCTTCGACCTTGCCTACGAGATCGCCGCCGACGTCGGCGCCCTTGGTGAAGATGCCGCCGCCCAGACGGGCGAAGATCGAGATCAGCGATGCGCCGAAGCCGAGCGAAACCAGCGCATCGATGACGATGCGGTCATTGGGCTGCAGGCCCATCGGGCCGGTCAGGATATAGTAGTAAATCGACACGCCGAGCAGCGCGAGGCCAGCCACCAGCATACCGGTGATGGCGCCCGACTTGAAGGCGATGTCGAGACCGGCGGCGAGGCTGTTGGACGCCGCCTGCGCGGTGCGCACATTGGCGCGCACCGAGACGTGCATGCCGATGAAACCGGCGGCGCCAGAGAGCACGGCGCCGATCAGGAAGCCGACCGCGGCGGTGATCGAGAGCAGCCACCAAGCGAGCACAAGCACGACCACGCCGACGATGGCGATGGTGGTGTACTGGCGCGCCAGATAGGCTTGCGCGCCTTCGCGGATGGCGGCGGAGATTTCCTGCATGCGTGCGTTGCCCTGATCGGCTGCAAGAACCGATCGTGTCGCCCAGATGGCGTAAAGGATTGAAAGCAAGCCGCAGGCTATGACGGCAGAAATGATGGTCATTGCCGAATTTTCCTCGATTGATGGCCCAAAAGAACCCCTCCCTGGGCCGTTGGTGCGGGGAGCGGATAAGCCTAGGCGGAATCCGTCCTTCGCAGCGGTGTATGCGAAACAGGGCTCGGAACGTCAAGATATTGTTCGGTTTTTGCCCCGCTTTCAGCCAAAAGGTTTAGGCCAGAACATTCCCGTGGCCGATGCCTTGCTATTAGATCGGTTGAAATGACGCTGCCTCAGTCAATGCTTTGCCCGCAGTCCAGCGAAGGTCAGTCGCCAGTCTCCTGCCCCATCTTGCGCGCCGTATAGCGCTCGATGGCGGACAGTCCGTCATAGATCAGCACCGCCAGCGCCGCGACGATCAGGCCGCCTTGCAGGACGAAGGCGAGATTGTTGGACAGCAGGCCGGCGATGATCACCTCGCCCAGCGTCTTGGCGGCAACCGTCGAGCCGATCGTCGCCGTGGCCAGGCTGATCACCACCGACAGCCTTATTCCTCCCAGAATGATCGGCGCGCTCAGCGGCAATTCGACCTTGACCAGTCTTTGCCAGCCCGTCATGCCGGCGCCGCGCGCGGCCTCCATGATGTTGCCCGGCAGCGTTGTGAGGCCGGTCAGCGCGTTCTCGAAGATCGGCAGCAGGCCGTAGAGAAACAGCGCAATCAGCGTCGGCTTCTCGCCGAAACCGACGGCGGGCACCGCCAGCGCCAGCACCGCCACCGGCGGAAAGGTCTGGCCGATATTGACCAGACTGCGCGACAGCGGCAGGAATTCGGCGCCCGCCGGCCTGGTCACCAGGATGGCAAGCGCCACGGCAACGATGGTTGCGGCGACGGTAGCGATCAGCACGGTCCTGAGATGCAGCAGGGTCAGCGTCAGCAGGCTGCCCTGATTGTAGATCGCCGGCGCATTGTTTTCGGTCAGCGGCTTCAACAGCGGCTCGAACCAGCCGGGATTGGTGACGAAGGCTATGAGAAGCACCACCAGGGCAAGCCTGAGCAGCGAAGGCAGCCAGGCTTTTAGACCGGCCCCTTTCATGCCGGCCTCGCCGCGCGCTTCACCAGCCCGTCGACGGTGACGCGGCCGAGCAGCTTGCCGTCTTCGCCCTTGACCGGCAGCGCCGGCCGGCCCGACCACAGAAGCTCGGCCAGCGCGTCGCGCTGGCTGGCGTCGCCTGGGATCGCCTCGCCTTCGGCAGTCCCCTTTTCCACGGCGTCGCGCACGCGGCCGAGCGACAAGAGCCGGAACGGCTTTTCGCTGGCGCCGACCAGGGTTTCGACGAAGGCGTTCGCCGGCCGCGCCAGGATCTCTTCCGGCTTGGCGTATTGCACCAGCTTTCCGGCATCCATGACGGCGATCTTGTCGCCCATGTGGACCGCCTCCTCCATGTCGTGGGTAACGAGGATGATGGTGGTGCCGAAGCGCTTCTGGATTGCCAGCAGGTCCTCCTGCGCCTTGGTGCGGATGATCGGGTCGAGTGCGCCGAACGGTTCGTCCATCAGAAGCACATTGGGCTCGGCGGCGAGCGCGCGGGCGACGCCGACACGCTGCTGTTGCCCGCCGGACAGTTCGTGCGGGTAGCGCGGGCCATAGGCCTCGGGGTCGAGCTGGTAGAGCGTCATCAGCTCGGCGACGCGGGATTTGATACGGGCGCTGTCCCAGCCGAGCAGGACCGGCACGGTGGCGATGTTCTGCGCAACGGTGCGGTGCGGGAACAGGCCGTGGCCCTGGATGGCGTAGCCGATGCTGCGGCGCAGCTCGTAGCCGGGCAGCGAGCGGTTGTCGTTGCCGTCGAGCTTGATGACGCCGGCGGTCGGCTCGACCAGCCGGTTGATCATTCGCAGCAGCGTCGTCTTACCGGAACCGGAGGTACCGACAATGACGCAAACCGTGCGCGGCTCGACGACCATGGACACGTCGTCGACCACGGTCGTCGCGTCATAGCGCTTGGTAATGCCTTCGATCTCGATCATGCCGTTTCAACCCTGCGCCTGGTGGCGGTCATTTCGATTACTGCGTCGAGGATGATGGCCGCGGCGAAGGCCAACGCCACCGTCGGCACGGCGCCAAGCAGCACCAGGTCCATCGCCGTCTGGCCAACGCCCTGAAACACAAACACACCGAAGCCGCCGCCGCCGATGAGTGCTGCGATGGTGGCAAGGCCGATGTTCTGCACCAGCACGATGCGGATGCCGGCGAGGATCACCGGAAAGGCCAACGGAAACTCGACGCCGAACAGGCGCTGGCCATCGGTCATGCCCATGCCGCGCGCTGCATCATTGGCCGCGCGGGGTACGCCGGCAAGCCCGACCACGGTGTTGGCCACCACCGGCAGCAGCGAATAGAGGAACAAAGCCACGAAGGCCGGCGCGGTGCCGATGCCTCTGATACCGAGCGCTGCGGCACCCGGAACATGCGCGGCGACCCAGCCGAGCGGCGCGATCAGCAGGCCGAACAGCGCGATCGAGGGTATGGTCTGGACGATGTTGAGCACATTGAGCACGCCGGCCCGCACCCGTTCGACGCGGTGGCACAGGATGCCGAGCGGCAGGCCGACGATCACCGCCGCCGCCAGCGACCCCAGCGCCAGTGTGATGTGCTTGGAGCCTTCCGCCCAGAAACTATCGGCGCGGTTTGCATATTCCTTGAGGATCGACAGGCTGTCCCACTGCCCCGATATCAGCAACAAGCCGATGGCCAGCGCCGCGACGACGAGCACGCCGACGCGGGCCGGTGGCGACAGGTTGAGCCTGGTCAGCACGTCGGCGAGCAACAATGTGAAGGCGAAGATCAACAGCCAGAACCCGGAAGCCGGCGAGATGCGGGCGAAGGTGTTGCCGGCCGGCATCAGGAAGGTGCCGGCGACACCGATCAGGATGGCAAGGGCGGCGAGCGCCACGACGCTTGCGGCCAGGCGCAGGACAAGCGGGGTTTTCAGCAAGGCAACAATTGCGGCCACGACGACGATCGCCAGCAGTAGCGGCCCGACTGTGGCCGGCAGCGCCTCCAGGATCGAGCGCGCCTGACCGGGGACGATACGATTGGCGCGGAAGGTGGCGAACGGAGCCAGAAACGCCGCATAGGCAACGATCGCCGCGATAACCATGCCGAGCTTGTCGAAACGCAGGGTCATGGATGCCCCTCATGAGGAGCGATTTTCCACGTTGCGCAGACTACGCTGGTGATCGGCGCAAGCCGACGCGAAGTCCGATCTCCCCCCTTGCGGGGGAAATGGCCGGCAGGCCAGAGGGGGGTGTGAAGGATCGTCAGCTTTCGAGCGTCGGCCTGTTCGGAAGCAACCCTGTCGAGGCACGCACCTGCTACCGGTTGTGAGGTCGGCGGGACAGCACCCCCCTCTGTCCTGCCGGACATCTCCCCCGAAAGGGGGGAGATCAGCAGCTTCCAGAGAGGGGTGTCTCGCACCAGCGTCACGATCAGCTATGCGCTGACTACTTCAAAAACCCGTTCTTCTTCAGAAAGTCCTCGGCGACACCCTTGACCGGCTCGCCGCCGACCTGGACGCGGCCGTTGAGTTCCTGCAGCGTGACGAGGTCGAGCTTGGCGAACACCGGCTTCAACAGCGTCTCGATCTCCGGATGCTCTTTCAGCACCGCTTCGCGGATGATCGGCGCCGGCTGGTAGACCGGCTGCACGCCCTTGTCGTCGGCGAGCACGACCAGGCCGGACGGCGCGATGCCGCCGTCGGTGCCGTAGACCATGGCGGCGTTGGCGCCGTTGGTCTGGTTGGCGGCAGCACCGATTGTCGCGGCGGTGTCGCCGCCCGAAAGCGTGATCAACTGCTCCGGCTTCAGCGTGAAGCCGTAAGTGGTCTGGAACGCCGGCAGGGCTGCCGCCGAATTGACGAACTCGGCCGACGCCGCCAAAACCACCGTGCCGCCGCCGGCGACGTATTTGCCGAAGTCGGTCAGGGTCGCCAGCTTGTTGGTCTCGGCAACCTCCTTGCGCAGCGCGATCGCCCAGGTGTTGTTGGCCGGTGACGGCGACAGCCAGACGATCTTGTTGGCGTCATAGTCGAGCTTCTTGGCGGTCTCATAGGCCTTGGCGGCATCCTTCCAGACCGGATCGTCGGCCTTCTCGAAGAAGAAAGCGGCATTGCCGGTGTACTCGGGATAGATGTCGATCTCGCCGGCAGTGATCGCCTTGCGTACCACCGGCGTGCCGCCGAGCTGGATGCGGTCGGTGGTCTTGATGTTGTTG
Source organism: Mesorhizobium sp. M0772 (assembly GCF_040320135.1). NCBI lineage: Bacteria > Pseudomonadati > Pseudomonadota > Alphaproteobacteria > Hyphomicrobiales > Phyllobacteriaceae > Mesorhizobium > Mesorhizobium sp. M0772. The sequence goes on from NZ_JAMYPB010000012.1 coordinate 66,640, forward strand.
GCGTTGAGCACAAGCTGGATGATGTTGCCGAGCACGCCGCCCTCGGTGTCGATCTTCGAGGAGACGACCACCTGGGCATTGGCGGAGGCGGCCGTGATGCCGAGCGCCAACGCCGCGCCGGCCAGAATCTTGACTGAAAACATTGTGAAAACCCCTTGCTTTGGACCGAAATGCGGTGGCCGCATATGAGCATGGCTTCAACGCCCCGTCGGGGCACACGGTTTCATAACAATGGGTACAGACGCAATAATTTTGTGCGGTCGCCGCGATTTCGGCCGCCGCCATGCTGACACGTCGTGCCAAGCCAAAGATAGAACCGGATCAGGCGCGGGCTTTGCGCGATCCGGTCAGTTTGAGCGCGCCAAGGGCGACGAAGCAGAGGGCGACGACCGGGAAAACCAGCCAGTTCAGCATCTCCCAGCCCCAGGCATTGTAGATGGCGCCCGACATTAGCGAGGCGAAGGCGACGGAGCCGAACAGGACGAAGTCGTGGAAGCCCTGCACCTTGCTCTTTTCGGACGGATGGTAGCTGTCGGCGACCATGGAGGTGGCGCCGATGAAGGCAAAATTCCAGCCGAGGCCAAGCAGGATCAGCGCCGTCCAGAACTGCCACAAATGCAGGCCGGACAATGCCACCGCGGCGCAGCCGATCAGCAGGACCAGGCCGGTTGCGACGATGCGTTCGGCGCCGAAGCGATGGATCAGCGATCCGGTGAAGAAGCTCGGCGCAAACATCGCCATCACATGCCAGGAAATGCCGAGCGTGGCGTCGTCCGTCGACAGGCCGCAGCCGACCATGGCCAGCGGCGCGCCGGTCATGACGAAACTCATCAGCGCATAGCTGCCGACGGCGCAAAACAGTGCCGCGACGAAACGCGGCCGGGTGACGATCTCGGACAGCGGCCGGGCGTCGCTTGACGCGACTTCCGCGTGGCCGGGAGCCTTGGCCGAGATGCGCAGGAATGACAGGATCATGGCGCCGGCCGCCGCCAGAACCGGAATGGCCAAGAACGAGCCGGCAAACATCACCGGCGCCAGCAATTCGCGGGTGAAGATGACGATCTGCGGCCCGAGGATCGCGGTGATGACGCCGCCGGCCAGCACGAAGGAAATGGCGCGCGCCTTGAATTCGGGCGGAGCATTATCGGCGGCGGCGAAGCGGAACTGCTGGACGAAGGCGCCGCCGACGCCGATCACCAGCAGGGCGAAAGCGAACAGCCAGAAGCTGGCGTGGAACAGTGCCAGCGTGGAGATGACGCCGCCAAGCGCGGTCACGATGGTGCCGGTCATGAAGCCGCCGCGCTGGCCGAGCCAGTGGATGATGGCCGCGGCCGGCAACGCGCCGAGCGCCACGCCGATGTTGAAGCCGGTGATTGGCGCCGTTGCCAGCGACTTATCGGGGCCAAGCAGATATTGCCCGGCCAGCCCGCCCATGGAAATGGCAATCGGCGCGGCCGAACCGATAATCGCCTGCGACGTCGCCAGGATGATCGCCGTGCGGCGCGCTTCCCTTGCTGCGCCGGCGACGGTGCCGGTCACAATGCGTCCTTGCCGCGCCCCTCGCCCCGCACCCGGCGCGACACACGGTCGAGCACGGCGTTGGTCAGCTTCGGCTCGTCTTCCTCGTAGAAGGCCTTGGCGATGTCGACATATTCCGAAACGATGACGGCCACCGGCACGTCGTCGCGCTTCATCAGTTCGTAGACGCCGGCGCGCAGGATGGCGCGCAACGTCGAATCGAGTCTGGACAGCGGCCAGTCTTCCGTCAGCGCCTGGCGTATGATCGGATCGATGGTCGTCTGGTTCTCGACGACGCCGGCCAGGATGGCGCGGAACCACTGCGCGTCGGCCTCGCGATAAAGCGCGCCGTCGACTTCCTTGCCGAGCCGGAACGCCTCGTATTCGGCGGTGATCTCGAAGACGCCGCTGCCGGCCACGTCCATCTGGTAAAGCGCCTGCACGGCGGCCAGACGGGCGGCGCCACGCTTGTTGGCGTGGCGTATCGCGGGCTGGCCGGGCGAAGCGGGTTCGCTCACGATTGCGCTCCCAGCTTCTCCTTGAGCGCGATCATGGTCAGCGCCGCGCGCGCGGCAAAGCCGCCCTTGTCGCCCTCCGAGCGCTTGGCGCGCGTCCAGGCCTGCGCGTCGTTCTCGGTGGTCAGGATGCCGTTGCCGATCGCAATCGCTTCCTGCACCGAGAGATCCATCAGCGCGCGGCTCGATTCATTGGCGACGATGTCGAAATGATAAGTGTCGCCACGAATGATGGTGCCGAGCGCGACAAAACCATCATAGTCCTTGCCGCCCTCGCCCATGCCGTCGAGCGCAAAAGTGATCACTGCTGGAATTTCCAGCGAACCGGGAACGGTGACGACGTCATAGGTCGCGCCGGCTTCGTCGAGCGCGCTCGTCGCGCCGTCGAGCAGCGCGTCGGCAAGATCGTCATGAAAGCGCGCCTCGATAATCAGAAGGTGGGCCTTCTTCTTCGGGCGAATGAACGCTTTGCCGTGTTGGGATGTGCCTGCCATGAATGTCTCCGGGGGTAGCCGGTGACTTAGGCCGAAGCCGGTTTGATCGCAAGCGGAAGATTGCTGGAGGCGAAGCGTAGCCTAGCGCGTCTTTGGGCTGGGCGTCGGTAGCGGGCACTCGCTGCAGAGGCTTTCAGCCCAGACGAGAACAGCTTCGTGATCCACTAAACGACCCGCGTCTACATCGGCCATTGCTTCGCGCGTAAGCCGCTTTTTCTGTTCGATTGTGAGTCTTGCGGCCATCAAAGCCCCTCTTTCGCCGCCTCGACTAGGCGCGCGGCGTAGCGGGCGATCGTGTCGATCTCCAGGTTGACCTTGTCGCCGACCTTGCGCTCGCCCCAAGTGGTCACGGTCAGCGAATGATGGATCAGAAGCACGTCGAAACGGGTGCCCTCGACCTTGTTGACGGTAAGCGAGGTGCCATCAAGTGCGACCGAGCCTTTTGGGGCAATGAATTTTGCCAGTTCGCGCGGCGCCTCCAGCGTGAAGCGAACGGCATCGCCTTCATCCTTGCGCTCGATGATTTCGGCCATGCCGTCGACATGGCCCGACACGATATGCCCGCCAAGTTCGTCGCCGATCTTCAGTGCTCGCTCAAGATTGACCTTGGTGCCTGATTTCCAGCCCGACGCCGTGGTCAGCCTGAGGGCCTCTTCCCAGGCTTCGACCTCGAACCAGCGTGCGTTGGACCCGCCATCTGGCAGCGCCGTCACCGTCAGGCAGACGCCGCCGCAGGAGATCGAGGCGCCAATAGCGATGGTCGCGGGATCATACGCGGTGTCGATGCGCAGGCCGACGCCTTCGCTCAGCGGCTTGACGGCCGCGACGGTGCCGATATCGGTGACAATTCCAGTGAACATTTCAGATATCTCTCACCCATTCGGCATAGCTGTCTTCCGCGAAGCGCATCTCGCGCAATTTGCGGAAGCCTGCCGGGATATGGTTGGCGTCGATGGGCGATGCAATGCCGCCCTCGCCGATCGCTTCCGGTCCCTGGAACAGCACGATGCGGTCGACCAGTCCTTCGGCGAGGAAGGCGCTGGCTACCTTGGCGCCGCCTTCGACCAGAACGCTGGCCATGCCGAGCGCGCCGAGATCCTCGAGCAGTTCCGGCAAGGCCACGCCGCCTTCATGGGTTTCGGTGCCGATGAAGCGCACGCCGGCACGCTCCAGCACCGACCGCCGCAGCGGATCGGCCCCCAGGCTCGCGGCGACATAGAGCGGCACTCGGTCGGTGCCGGAGACCAGCTTCGAGGCTTCCGGCAGCCTGATCTGGCGGTCGAGCACGATGCGCGCCGGCGAGCGGTTCTCCAGCCCCGGCAGCCGCACGGTGAGCGCCGGATCATCCTCCAGCGCCGTGCCGATGCCGACCAGTATGCCATCGGCTTCGGCGCGCATCAGATAGACTTCGCGGCGGGCGATATCGCCGGTGATCGCGACCTGGCCGGCGCCGTGCCTGCCGATCTTGCCGTCGCTGGAAAGCGCAAGCTTCAGAATCACTTCCGGGCGCTTTTTCAGGGACCGAATCAAATAGCCGGCCATCTGCTCGGCGGCTTCCTCGGCCAGCACCTTTTCGACCACTTCGATGCCGGCGGCGCGCAGGATGGCATAGCCTTTGCCGGAGACGCGCGGATCGGGATCGCTGGCGGCGCCGACGACCCGCGCCACTCCGGCATTGACCAGCGCGTTGGCGCAAGGCGGGGTGCGGCCATGGTGGGCGCAGGGCTCCAGCGTGACATAGGCCGTGGCGCCGCGCGCCAACTCGCTGGCGTCAGCCAACGCCGCGGGCGCGGCAGGCGGCCGGCCGCCGACGGCGGTGACGCCGGTGCCGACGATCATCGGCCCGGCGCCATCGTCGCGAACGATGATGGTGCCGACCGAAGGGTTGGTCGAGGTGCGGCCGGCATTTCTGCGCGAGAGCCTCAGCGCTGCGGCCATGAAGCGGCGATCGAGGGCCTGCTGATCGGCCTTCCCTGACGTTTGGCTTGCCATGCTCAGCCGGCGTCCTCTTCGCTCTTCAGCTCGTCGCCTTTGAGTTCGTCACCTTTGAGCTCACCCAGCACATCGTGAAAATCCTTGGCCTCACGGAAATTGCGATAGACCGAGGCGAAGCGGACATAGGCGACGTCGTCGAGCGACTTCAGCGCTTCCATGACGAGCCGGCCGACCTCGCCCGAGGCGATTTCAGTCTCGCCGGAGCTTTCGAGCTGACGCACGATGCCGGTGACGGCGCGGTCGATGCGCTCGGGATCGACATTGCGCTTGCGCACCGCGATCTCCACCGAACGCAAGAGCTTGTCGCGGTCGAACGGCACCTTTCTGCCGGACTTCTTCACCACCACGAGGTCGCGCAACTGGACGCGCTCGAAAGTGGTGAAACGGCCACCGCAATCGGGACAGACGCGCCGCCGGCGGATCGCCGCGCCATCCTCGGCGGGGCGCGAATCCTTCACCTGCGTATCTTCGGACTGGCAATAGGGACAGCGCATGGAGAGCCTTCAGGTTGGCGATTCTGGCGGAACGATAGGCTTAGAGGTTTTTGCCGGGACGGCAAAGGTTCGGCAACGGCCGCTGGCGCCCTCAGAGATAGCGAGGCGGGAGGAAAATTGCCAGCCGCGCCAGATATGTCAGGGGGCGACGTCCTTGGTCGGGAAGCCGCAGGACGTTCCGAGGTTGCGGTAGGCCTTGGTGAAGCCGTCCATAGGGATGCTGGCGACGGCTTGCTTGCCGAACGTCACGTCGAGCGAGATGACCTGGCGCATGGCCCGCAACAAAGCGAGACTGGTCTTGGCCTGGTTGTCGACGGTCCAGCTCGGGCGGCCGGCATCATTGGAATAGACAGTCGCGGAAACCTTGACGCCGGGGTCACCGAAGGTCGCGGCGATCTTCTTGCCGGTCGGCAGCTCCTTGTTGGCGACGGTGAACATGATCGCCGGATAGGCATCGGGCGGCAGGGCGTCGCCAGTCGAGATCGAAAGCGTCAGCGTGCCGGCATTGCCGCCGCCATCGACAAAGGCCGTGGAGGCAGCGCAGGTCTTGTGGGAATCCTGGCCGGTGTCGAGCGCATCGATGATGGTGGTCCACCTGCCAAAGGTGTTTGTGGCGGGGATATCCGTGCCCGGCTGCGGCTGCTCCTGGGCGATCGCGCCCGACACGGCGACAGCGGCAAGCGAGCCGATGAAGGCCAGAACGGCAGGACGGAACACGCGCATCGTCAGATCTCCAACAGGCCGCGCCGCCCGAACAGCAAGCGGCGCAGAGCGCGGGATAAAAGACGATGCGCCGCTGGTGGTCAACCGAGATAGGGATAGAGCGGGAAACGATCGGTCAGCGCCACGACCTTTGCCTTCACCGCCGCCTCGACCGCCGCATTGCCTTCGTCGGAATTGGCGACCTTCAGCCCGTCCAGCACTTCGGCGATCAGCTTGCCGATCTCGCGGAACTCGGCCTGGCCGAAGCCGCGCGTGGTGCCGGCCGGCGTGCCCAGACGCACGCCAGAGGTGACGAAAGGCTTTTCCGGATCGAACGGGATGCCGTTCTTGTTGCAGGTGATGTTGGCGCGGCCGAGCGCTGCCTCGGCGCGCTTGCCGGTGGCGTTCTTGGGCCTGAGATCGACCAGCATCAGATGGTTGTCGGTGCCGCCGGACACGATGTCGAGGCCGGTTTCCTTGAGGCTCGACGCCAGCGCCTTGGCGTTGGCGACGACGCTCTCGGCATAGAGCTTGAAGCTCGGCTTCAGCGCCTCGCCGAAGGCGACAGCCTTGGCGGCGATGACATGCATCAGCGGCCCGCCCTGCAGGCCGGGGAAAACCGCCGAATTCATCTTCTTGGCGATGTCCTCGTCATTGCACAGGATCATGCCGCCGCGCGGGCCTCGCAACGATTTGTGCGTGGTCGTGGTCACGACATGGGCGTGCGGCAGCGGTGACGGATGCACGCCGCCGGCAACCAGGCCGGCGATATGGGCCATGTCGACCATCAGATAGGCGCCGACCGCATCCGCGATCTCGCGAAAACGCTTCCAGTCCCAGATGCGCGAATAGGCGGTGCCGCCGGCCAGGATCAGCTTTGGCTTGGTCTCATGTGCGGTCTTTTCGATCGCGTCCATGTCGAGCAGATGGTCGTCCTTGCGCACGCCGTAGGAAACGACTTTGAACCACTTGCCGCTCATATTGACGGGCGAGCCGTGCGTCAGGTGGCCGCCGGAATTCAGGTCGAGGCCCATGAAGGTGTCGCCGGGCTGCAGCAGCGCCAGGAAGACCGCCTGGTTCATCTGGCTGCCGGAATTCGGCTGGACATTGGCGAAGTTGCAGCCGAACAGCTTTTTGGCGCGCTCGATGGCGAGTTCCTCGGCGACGTCGACGAACTGGCAGCCGCCATAATAGCGCTTGCCCGGGTAACCCTCGGCGTATTTGTTGGTCATGATCGAGCCCTGCGCCTCGAGCACGGCGCGCGAAACGATGTTTTCCGAGGCGATCAGCTCGATCTCGTGGCGCTGGCGGCCAAGCTCGTTGCGGATGGAGCCGAAGATCTCCGGATCGGCATCTTCCAGCGTGGTTTCGAAGAAGGATTCGAATTTGTTCGACGCTGCCGCTGCAGTTGCCATGGCCTGAAATCCTTCGGTTCGGGGCATTTATCTATGCATATCGTTGCCCCGAAACCGCTGCACGGTTCCGGGCGACATGCATTGCCGCGCCATTAACACAGTTGTTTTCGCCTCGCCACGTTTGCAGCGCGAAATTTGCTGGCCGGATTGCGCCAGAGCGGCCCTGTACCGCTATTTTCGCTCCTGCCGCCCCTGCAGCAAGGCTTCGGTGAGCGTGATCTCGGTAAACAGCGCCCGCGCCGTATGGTCGTTGATCGCGCCGCTGCTTAACATGTCGCGCACGGCGATGCGCTCGGCCTCGATGCCGGCAAGCCGCATTTCGAGCTCCAGCCGCCCGGCTTCGCGGGCCTCTGCCCGGGCGTCGTCGGCCTCGTCCGAGGTGGCGATCCGGCGCCGGTAGCCGGCGACGATGTTTTCGGCGGCGGCAAGCCTGGCGCCGGGCACCTCGCCCTGGTCGTCGTCGCTGGCGCCCGCCATGCTTTCGACGCGGGCGATGGCCGCCTTGGCGGCGCCGATGCGGGCGAGACGCTCCTCGATGGCGCTGCCATCCTCGCCCGGCTCGACCAGCCCGCGCGCTATCTTCGGCAGCGCCACGCTGGCGATGGCGAGCGAACAGATGATGACGCCGGCGGCGAGGAAGATCACCAGGTCGCGCGCGGGAAAAGGCGAGCCGTCCGGCATGGCGAGCGGGAGCGACAGGATGCCGGCCAGCGTGATCGCGCCGCGCACGCCCGCCACCGAGCCGGCAAGCCGCACACGCATCCCGAACGGCTCGGCCTTGCGCTTTCCCCATTTTGCCTTGAGGCCTGCCGCGATGTCGCCGACCCAGATCCAGAGGAAGCGCAGCGCGATCAGGCACAGCGTCAGCGCAATCACCGTCGCGACCGGCTGGATGATCGGGTAATGGCCAGTCAGTTCGGGCGGCACGCGGCGAATGATTTCGGGAAGCTGCATGCCGAGCACGATGAACAGCGCGCCATTGTAGACGAAGGACAAGGTCGTCCACAGCGAGATCGTCTGCATGCGCGCCGAGACGCCGAGGAAGCGGAAGACGCCGGAGCCGCCGGTCAAAAGCCCGGCGGTGACCGCCGCCAGAATGCCTGAGGCATGCAGATGTTCGGCGACGAGATAGGCAATGAAGGGCAGCAGGACCATGACCAGAACCTGCGCCTCGGCCGGAACGCCGCCGATGCGATTCAGAAGCTGCAGGAGCCTGGCGGCGATGAACAACGCGGCGATGCCGGCCAGGATGCCGATGGCGACGGCATAAACGAAGCTCAGCGATGCATCGGCGAAGGAAAAGCTGCCGGTCACGGCGGCGGCGACGGCGAAGCGGAACATGACCAGGCCCGAGGCGTCGTTGAGCAGCGCCTCGCCTTCCAGAATATGCATCAGCCGCGCCGGCACCAGGCTTCTGTCGACGATCGAGGACACCGCCACGGCGTCGGTCGGGGACAGCACGGCAGCGAGCGCGAAGGCGACGACCAGCGGGATGCTCGGCACCAACCAGTGCAAGGCATAACCGAAGCCGACAATGGTAAAGAAGACCAGCCCGATGGCCAGATCGAGGATCGGTCCGCGCAGCGCGATCAGCTCGCGTTTGGGCGCTCCATAGGCATCGCCGAACAAAAGCGGCGGGATGAACACCAGCAGGAAGAGTTCGGGGTCGATCTCGACATGGATGCCTTTCACCGGCCATGCGAGCGCGGCGCCGATGGCAATCTGCAGCACCGGCAGCGGCACCCGAACCAACCGCACCAGTGCGCCGGAAAGAGCGACGAAGACCAGCAAGGCGAGGATGAAGATTGCGACCTGCATGGCGCGATTCCGGCTGTTTTGAGGACCATGCGCAATTGCCGTTAGTCCGTCCAGATGGGCCTGCGGCGCAACGTCCGGCAGTGTTCATGGCCTGCATGGCTGGCGGCCACCAGTCTTCTTCTGTTGGGATGTCGAACGGAAAAGGCCGCCTCACGGCGGCCTTTTCATAAACAATTCAGGCACCTAGAGCGAAGAGGTGATCTGCAGTTCGCTGGCGCCATCGAGCGCGTAGACGTCGTCGCGGAACTGCACGACGCCCGGACCCGTCGACCAGGCCGACACATAGAGGAAGTGGACCGGAACCGGGTTGACGACCTGCACCGGCGTGTTCTCGCCGGTCTTGATGGTAGCCTCGAAATGCTGGCGGTCCCAGCCGGGTGTGTCGCGCAGGATCCATGTGACGAGGTCGCGCACGTTCTGGACACGCACGCAGCCCGAGGAATCGAAGCGCATCATCTTGCCGAACAGGCTTTGCTGCGGCGTATCGTGCATGTAGACGCCGTCGGGGCTGGGGAAGTTGATCTTCACCGAGGCCATGGCGTTGCCGGAACCCGGATCCTGGCGGAAGCGGTATTTCGCGGCATCATCCGTCGACCAGTCGACAGTCATCGGATCGACTTCGCTGCCATCAGGCGCAAACAGCCGGATATGGCTGTCCTTGAGATAGTCGGGGTTCTTCCGCATCAGCGGAATGATGTCCTTGCGCACGATCGAGACCGGCGCGTTCCAGTAAGGATTGACGATGATCTCGTTGATCTTGGAATTGACCACCGGGGTCTGGCGGTCGATCTTGCCGACGATTGCGGTGTGGCGCAGCACGACGCGATCGTTCTCGACCGCCTCGATCTGTGCCGCCGGGATATCGACCAGCACATAACGGCTGCCCAGCGTGCCGGCCTTTTCGCGCAGGCGCTCCAGATTGGTCTGCAGCTGACCGAGGCGGATCTGCGCCGAAACGTTCATCGCCGCATAAGTGTACTTGCCCATGGCACCGTCGGCCGGCAGGCCATGGCGCGCCTGGAAGCGCTTGACCGCGGCGTCGACGTAGGAATCGAACGACGTCGAAATGCCGGCGCTCTGCGCCAGATCGCCCGAAACCATCAGCCGCTTGCGCAGCGGCACCACGTCCGGATCGTCGACGCCAAGCTGCAGCTTCTTTGTCGCCGGCACCTCGCCCCAGCCGCCCTGGGCGACGATGTTCTGATACTGCGCCACAGCCTGTTCGGTGAAGGCGACCGTCTGTAGGCTGAAGATCGGCAGCGTCGAGGCGACCTTGCCGCCTTCGGAGGCGCGGGCGTCGAACTGGTCGTCCCAATTGCCACGGTTCGAAGACTTCAGGATATCGTCGATCACATCCTGCGCGCTGGCGGCATTGGCAACCATGGCAACGGCGAGCGCGGAAGCTCCGGAAAGGAAAAAGCGGCGGCTGGTTCTCATGGACGTTCCAGACATTCTTGTCGTGTTGGCTTGTAGCGTTTGGCTGTTGCAGCGTTCGGCTACGTGCTCGATTTTGGGCGATATCGCCCGCACTTTAAAGTTGGCATTGTTAAGAATTAGCCAACCATGACCTGCGTCACCTGGCCGTAAAAAGCGGACGGCGATGCGACGTTACAGGCGCGCGAACAGCTTTCGCCGCCGCATACCCACACCCCTCGCTTCCACCGCGAATATGGCGGCAACGTGGCTTTGCGCCGAATTTGGAAGCGCCGGCGGCTCGAAAAGAAAAGGCCGGTGCTTTTCGGCACCGGCCTGTTGGCTGAGACTTTCCTCCGGCCGCGCTTCTTCCGGCGCAGCTGCTATTCAATGGCCCGCTGATTACATCCTGTAAGCAATCGTGTCGTTCCAGAAGCGGTCGAGGCGCTGCAGCGCGCGGTTCATCTGCTTGAACTCTTCGCTGTTGATGCCGCCGACCTGTTCGATCGAGCCGACATGGCGCTCATAGAGACCGGCGACGACTTCCGCCACTTCATTGCCCTTCGGCGTCAGCGAAACGCGGACCGAACGGCGGTCGATGCGCGAGCGCTGGTGGTTGATGAAGCCGAGATCGACCAGCTTCTTCAGATTGTAGGAGACGTTCGAGCCGAGATAGTAGCCACGCGAGCGCAGCTCGCCGGCGGTCAGTTCGGAATTGCCGATATTGAACAGAAGCAGCGCCTGGATGGCATTGATGTCGGAACGGCCGTTGCGGTCGAACTCGTCCTTGATCACGTCAAGCAGACGGCGATGCAGACGCTCCACCAGTTGCAGCGATTCCATGTAAAGCGAACGGATAGCCTCGCGGCGATCGTCGGATACGTTGGCGGTCTTCGCCGCCGGACGCGAATTGATCATTGTCTTTGCCTCTCGTTTGTCGCCCTGGTGATTTTTTGTTTTTCACCTTGATTGCGACACTATCGAATACTCATAAAATTCGACTTAAACGCTAGGGCTAACAAGAGCTTACCGGTAATAGGTTTCGCAAGACGCTTAACGAACGGTCACCCGAGCAAGGATAATTAACCTAAAGATTTACCCAATGGCTGCGGGGCGGCGTTTCAGGCGCGCGCGGGGCGCTTGCGCATCCAGATAACGACGCGGAAGGCGATGTAGAGCAGCGCCACCGCGGCATGCGAGAAGACGATCAGCGGCCGGTGGCCGTACAGATCGGGGAAGCCGGCATACATGATGGTCTCGGTCACCGCGCAGATGAACCAGATCACCGGGCCCCACGACGCCAGCATCCAGAGGCCGGCGGCGGCGAAGGGGAAGAACACGGCCAGCATCACCGCCACGACCTGCCAGTGCACCGGCATCAGGTCGAAGCGCCACAGCGGGCCGGGATAAAAGCCGATCAGCCGGATCCAGTACAGGATGCCGAACAGCAGGCAATAGCCCGCTATGACGCGCTGGAACCAGGCGAAGATGATCTCGACACCCGAGGGCTGCAGCACGATGCGCCGCGACGTGACCTCGCTCACAGTTCGAGTTCCCGTTCGAGCGGCGCGAAATAGGCGTCCACCGAAGCAGCGTCGACCTCGGCCAGGCTTGCCGGCCGCCACTGCGGCGTCGAACCCTTGTCGACGAGGACGGCGCGGATGCCTTCATAGAAGTCGTGCCCGGCCAGCATGCGGTTGAGGATGCGGAACTCCATCTTCATGCAGGCTTCCATCGACAGCGTCAGCCCGGCGCTGATCTGGCGCCACGCGACACTGAGGCTGGTCGGCGAGCGGGTGCGGATGGTGGCCAGCGTCTTGGCGGCAAACTCGTCGGCGCCTGCCGCGCGCTCCAGGCTCTCGAGGATTTCGGCGAGCGAGGGTTGGGAAAAATGCCGGGCAATGGCTTCCAGCACCGGCTGGCCGGTCTCCCGCCTGGCCGGCACGAAAAAGCCGCGCAGCACCGATTCCGGATCGCCATTGGCGCAGAGCCGATCGAGAAAGGCAGCCTGGTCGGCGGCCTTGATGGTGTGGGTGGCCAGGCCAGACCACAGCGCATCGCCATAGCGAATGCGGTTGCCGGTCAGCGCCAGATACATGCCGAAGCTGCCGCCAAGGTCAGGCAGAAGATGGCTGCCGCCGACATCGGGGAAGAAACCGATGCCGACTTCGGGCATGGCGAACTGGGCGTTCTCGGTCAGCACACGCTGCGAACCGTGGAAAGAGATGCCGACGCCGCCGCCCATAACGATCCCGTCGATCAGCGCGACATAGGGCTTTTTGTAACTGTTGATGCGGGCGTTGAGCCGGTATTCGTCGGCGAAGAACTCGACCGGCGGCTTCCCGGCGCGGGCCTCGTAGACGTGCATGATGTCGCCGCCGGCGCAAAACGCCCTGCCCTCGGCCTTGACGACGACGACATCGATGCCGACGTCGCGCTCAAAAGCGTCGAGCGCCTTGTCCAGCGCCTTGATCATGCGATGTGTCAGCGCATTGAGCGCCTGCGGCCGCGTCAGCGTGACGACGCCTGCCTTGCCCAACCGTTCGAAGCGGATCTTGTCGCCGCCGCCAAAAACCATCGTCAGAGAATCCCTCCCCGCGCCTGCGGGACTGAAGTGCTAAAGGTGGCGCATGGGTGCGTCAACCGGCGGGCGCGGTTTGGATTTTCGCAAGGGAACGCGACCGTGCTTTGCCCCCGACAGAAATGCGCGCAAAATTGCCGGGCAAAACAGCCTTTCTTCTGATGCAGGGACAAACGCATGACGCTTGAAACCGCAGCGCCGAGCCATGGCTGGGAGATGCCGAAAAAGTTCGACCCGGATGATGTTCTCAGCCGCCCGCTGATGGCCAATCTGGCGACCGTGACCGCTGACGGTGCGCCGCGCAACGCGCCGATGTGGTTCATCTGGGAGGACGCTGCGATCTGGCTGCTCGGCTCGACCGGCGCAAGTGCTGTCAAACACCTCGAACGTGACCCGCGCTGCGCCGTGGAGATCGTCGACAATGAGGCCGGCATCCTGCTGCATCTCGGCCTGCGCGGCGTCGCCACCATAGAAGCTATGGCGCCGAACCGCTTCAAACGGCTGCTGCACAAATATCTCGGCCCGGAGGCGACCTGGAACCGCTGGTTCATCGACAATGTCGCCGACATCGGCCATCCGGACGGGCGCCTGATCCGGCTCGCCCCGGAGAGCACCTTCACCAACAATGTGTCGTTCTTCAAAACCGGCCCAGAACTGGCGTGGCCGCCAAAGCCGTAAGCACCGCGTCATCGGCTGGCACAATCGTGTCGCATTGGTCAGCGGCAAGGCCTCGTGGTAAAAGCCGCCTCGACCCGGAGTTTTTGCGATGAACAAATTCACCCCCGCGACGAGCAACAAATTCCCGCCGGCAAAGCTCGGCGCACGCAGCGTCGACGAGATCACCGGCAGCCGCCGCTTGCGGCGCATGCGCAAGGCCGACTGGTCGCGCCGCCTGGTGCAGGAAAACCGGCTTACGGTGAACGATCTGATCTGGCCGATCTTCGTGATCGACGGCAAGAACACGCGCGAGCCGATCGCCGCCATGCCCGGCGTCTTCCGCCTGTCGCTGGACCTCGCCGTCAAGGAGGCCGAGCGGGCCGCTAAGCTCGGCATTCCGGCGATCGCCACCTTCCCCAATGTTGAACTCAGCCTGCGCGACCAGACGGGATCGCACATCCTCGACCCGGAAAACATAATCAACCGCGCCACCCGCGCCATCAAGGACGCAGTGCCCGAGATCGGCATCATCACCGATGCCGCGCTCGATCCGTTCACCTCGCACGGCCATGACGGCATCTTGCGCGACGGCATCATCGTCAATGACGAGACAGTGGAACAGGTGACCGCCGCGGCCGTCATCCAGGCAGCGGCCGGCGCCGACATCATCGCGCCGTCCGACATGATGGACGGCCGCATCGGCGCCATCCGCGACGCACTCGACGCCAACGGTTTTTCGGATGTGGCGATCATGTCCTATGCGACGAAATTCGCCTCCGCCTTCTACGGCCCCTACCGCGAGGCGGTCGGCACCGCCGGCCTGCTCAAGGGCGACAAGAAGACCTACTATCTCGACCACGCCAATTCCGACGAAGCGGTGCGCGAGGCCGAGCAGGATATCGCCGAGGGCGCCGACATGCTGATGGTCAAGCCCGGCCTGCCCTATCTCGACATCATCCGCCGGCTGAAGGACGAGTTCCAGATGCCGACCTTCGCCTACCAGGTGTCAGGCGAATATTCGATGATCAAGGCGGCGGCCGCCAATGGCTGGATCGACGGCGAAAAGGCAATGCTGGAGAGCCTGCTCGCCTTCAAGCGCGCCGGCTGCGACGGCATCCTGACTTACTTCGCGCCGGAAGTGGCGCAAATGCTGAAGGGATAAATTCACTCCAGCACATAACTCTCTTTGACATTTCTTGTTTCGAAGTCCAGCCGACCACGCCCGCAAACCGACATGTCTTGGAACAAGTCGGGATTCTTGATGCCTGCTTCGACACAGGCTTCTCTCAATTTGGCGGTGCAAATGACGATGCCCATGTTCTTCTGTTTGAAGATATGCGCATCGCCAACAATCTCCTCCTTGAAATAGAAGCACGCGCCTCCGGCGCGGTCGTAGTGGACGCCTCCATTCTCGCCGATCAAAAGCCTAAACTTCGACGATTCGAGATCCACGGCATCAATCTTGCGAACGATGTCGCAAAGGTAGTGCTTTGGTTCGATCGGCTTTCCGCTCAAATAGAATACGTCGCAGTCGTTAAACACGACCCCATCGGGGTCGACTGACTGCAGAACTTCCTTCAGGCGCTCGGATACAAGCCAGTAACAATGAAAATCTTCTAAGTCTTTTGGTGGCCTGCAATAGGCTGTCGCTTCAGGCCGTAGCCTGGGCGTCTCCGGGTACTCAGGAAAGCCGTATCCCCCAAACTCCGTCGGCCCGAGCAGTATGCGGGGTGGCGGCACCAAAGCTTGGGCGTTTTCCAGCTGAAGACAATGGGACCCGCCGCGATATGTCGGTCCGATCTGGAAGAATTTTCCATGTTTCTTGAATTTCGCCTCTTTGCGGAAAACCCGCTCTGGGACTTGAGCTGGCCTATTCTGCGGGCGGTTCCGGTTGGCAAACAGTTTTGCAATGAGTGAAATAATGGTCACGTGCGCGCCTGCTCAGTTTACCGACTTTCGAGTTCAAGACTAAATCGCGTGAGAGTACCCGTCCACCTGCTTCGCGCCCGAAGTGGCGCAAATGCTGAAGGGTTAGCCGGAACCCTGATACACCGGGTTCCGGCTTTTCCTCACGCCTTCGGCAAATAAGGGATCGTTCCAGCGAGATCGGTATCGTCGATCAGTTGGAAGCGGCTGTCGCTGCCCTTCCGGCGCTCCGCCACAAACGGAGCGTATTGCGGATCGTTGGTGAAGGCTTCGGCTGCCTTTGCCGACGGAAACGCCATGATGGCGATCAGGCTGGTGTCGAGCGGCTTGCCCTCCAGCGTCTTCACATTGCCGCTGCGGGCGAGATACTTGCCGCCATGCTTGTGGACGAGGTCATGCACCGAAGCGGCATAGGCCGGCACCCATTTGTCGTCCTTCACCTTGATGTCTGCGATCACGTAAGCGGTCATTGTCCAACTCCTCATCGATCGGCACCGGACTGCCCGGTGACGTGACCGCTGCCTCGCATGGCGGCGCCGGACCGCTCCAGTCACAGAACTGTACCGGGGGTGCCAGTACAGCTTCTGTACTGGCTGAACTCAGGTTTTCTGAATAAGGTCCGGCAACATCTTTTGGAGCTCACCACATGACACAAGCCGGTTACAAGCAATTCTGCCCGCTCTCCATGGCCGCCGAGCTGCTCTGCACACGCTGGACCATGGTGCTGCTGCGCGAACTGGTGGCGGGATCGACCCGCTTCAACGATTTGCGCCGCGGCGTGCCGAAAATGTCGCCAACCCTTCTGTCGCAACGGCTCAAGGACCTCGAGGCCGGCGGCATCGTCGAGCGGACCGAGATCGCGACCGAGAAGGGCGTGTTCGAATACCGGCTGACCGAGGCGGGCCGGGATTTGCGCCCGGTTGTCGAGGCGATGGGGTTTTGGGGCCAGAAATGGGTCGAGGCCAGGCTGTCGCTCAAAAACCTCGATCCGTCGCTGCTGATGTGGGACATGCGGCGCAATCTGAACCCCAGCCCGCTGCCGGACGGGCGCACCGTGATACAATTCCTGTACCATGACCTGCCGGCGTCAAAACGATCGTGGTGGCTGATCGTCGAAAAGCAGGGCGAGGTCGATCTTTGCTGGTACGATCCGGGCTTCGACGTCGATCTCTACGTCTCGACCGATCTGTGCACCATGACCTCGATCTGGATGGGGCTGACGACAGTTCATAAGGAACGCGACAAGATCAGCCTGACCGGCGATCTCGACGTCGCCGGCAAGATGCAGATCTGGCTTGGGCTCAGCCCGTTTGCGGTGATGCCGAAGCGCGTGGCGGCTTGAGGTCCCTGCGCATTCCACAGATCGGCTTGCCTCTAAAAACTACTTGCGATATGCAATCGGTTTGGATACTGATTGCAAATCGCAACTGGTCACCAAAGGGAGTCTTCCTTGTCCAAACTGCGCGTCAATGCCTTCACCTTGTCGCTCGACGGTTTCGGCGCCGGTCCTGACCAGGACCTGCAAAATCCGCTCGGCGTTGGTGGCGAAGATCTGCACAAATGGATGACCGGCACCCGCACCTTCCACGAGATGGTCGGCAAGGATGGCGGCACCACCGATGTGGACGACCGGTTCACCATCGGCAGCTTCCACAATGTCGGCGCCTGGATCCTCGGCCGCAACATGTTCGGCCCAATCCGCGGCGAATGGCCGGACGAGAGCTGGAAAGGCTGGTGGGGCGACAACCCGCCCTATCATGTGCCGACCTTCGTGCTGACCCATCACAAGCGCGACCCCATTGCGATGGAAGGCGGCACCGTTTTCCACTTCGTCACCGGCGGCATCCACGCCGCGCTCGAACAAGCAAAGGCCGCGGCCGGCGGCAAGGATGTCCGCGTCGGCGGCGGCGTTTCCACCATCCGGCAATATCTGCAAGAGAAGCTCATCGACGAGTTGCATCTGGCCGTGTCGCCAGTGTTGCTCGGGAGGGGCGAGAGCCTGTTTGCCGGGCTGGATATGCTGAAGCTGGGTTACCAGTGCACCGAGCAGGTGGCGACAGCGCTCGCCACGCATGTGACGATCAAGCGGGTGTAGTGGCGAAGTGATAGGCGCAGGCTTCTTTCTCCCCGTTCTACGGGGAGAAATGCCCGGCAGGCAATGAGGGGCAGCGCTGCTTTGGAGGTTAGCAGCGTCCGACGGCTGTGAATTCGTCGCCGGAGCTGCCCCTCATCCGCCCTTCCGGCACCTTCTCCCCGTGAAACGGGGAGAAGGAAAAGTGCTCAATACTTCTCCGGCACGTAAAGCTCGCGCGGCAGGACCTGGCGCTCGTACTCCGGGTTGAACACCCGCTCGGGCAGCGTGATTTCTTCGTGCGGCACGTCCTCATAGGGCAGCTGTTTGAGGAGATGGTCGATGCAGTTCAGCCGCGCCCGCTTCTTGTCGTTGCCTTCGACGATGTACCACGGTGCCTCTGGGATGTTGGTGCGGGCAAACGTCTCTTCCTTGGCCTTGGTGTACTGCTCCCAGCGCACGCGCGACTGCAGGTCCATCGGCGACAGCTTCCACTGCTTCATCGGGTCGTGGATGCGCATCATGAAGCGCATCTGCTGTTCCTCGTCGGTGATCGAGAACCAGTATTTGACCAGCGTGACGCCGGAGCGGACCAGCATGCGCTCGAACTCCGGCACGTCGCGGAAGAACTCTTCGACCTGATCGGGTTCGGCAAAGCCCATCACCCGCTCGACGCCGGAGCGGTTGTACCAGGAGCGGTCGAACAGCACGATCTCGCCGCCGGCCGGCAGATGCGGCACGTAGCGCTGGAAATACCATTGTGACTTTTCGCGCTCGGTCGGCGCCGGCAGCGCCACGACGCGGCAGATGCGCGGGTTGAGGCGCTGGGTGATGCGCTTGATGACGCCGCCCTTGCCGGCGGAATCACGGCCCTCGAAAACCACCACCAGCTTCTTCTTGTGGTAGGCAACCCAGGACTGCAGCTTGATCAGTTCCGACTGCAAGCCGATCAGGTCGCGGAAATACTGCATGCGATCGATCGACGGCGGATGCGCGTTCTTGTAGATCTTGGCGATCTCCAACGACAGCGCCGGCTCCGAGATTTCCAGCTCATAGTCCTCGTCGAGCGTGTCGGCGAGTTCGGCTTCCAGCCAATCCCTGGCCGCAGAATTCTGCTTTAGCTCATTCATTTCCACTGCTCCGCTTGCCGGCTGACATGAAACCCTGAGCCGACTTGATATAGGCCGGCAATGACGGTTTTATTGCAAGCCGCCGGCCAGCCGGTCTTCACTGCAAAGCAGCGAGGCATTGCCGATCCAGCGCCCTGGCATGGCGACAAGCCGCTCAAATTGTCCTACAAATAGCGGACCCGTTCGGGCTTCCCCGCCCTTTCCTGCTAAAACCGCCTCCCCACCAAAACTACGAGGATCAGACATGGAATACCGCACGCTTGGCCGTTCCGGCTTGAAAGTTTCGGCGCTGACCTTGGGAACCATGACCTTCGGCGGCAGCGGGCCGTTCGCTGCCGTCGGCAATTCCGATCTCGCGGAGGCCTCGCGCATCATCGACACTTGCATCGATGCCGGCATCAATCTCATCGACACCGCCAATGTCTATTCCAACGGTCTGTCGGAAGAGATCATCGGCGAGGCGCTCGGCGGCAAGCGCAAGAACGACGTGCTGATCGCCTCCAAAGCGCGCATGCGGATCGGCAAGGGCCCCAATGACGAAGGCCTGTCGCGCCATCATCTGATCCGCGAATGCGAGAAGAGCCTGAAGCGCCTCAGGACCGATGTCATCGACATCTATTTCCTGCACGAATGGGACGGCGCGACGCCGCTCGAGGAAACCATCGCCGCGCTCGACACGCTGGTTGCCCAGGGCAAGATCCGCTATGTCGGCTGCTCCAACTATTCCGGCTGGCAGGTCATGAAGGCGCTCGGCATCAGCGACAGCCAGCACCAGCCGCGCTTCGTCACCCAGCAGATCCACTACACGCTGGAAGCACGCGAGGCCGAGTATGAGCTCTTGCCGATCTCGGTCGACCAGGGCCTTGGCGTTTTGGTGTGGAGCCCGCTCGCCGGCGGCCTGCTGTCGGGAAAATACCGCCGCGACAGTCCGACGGCGCGCCAGATCGGCGGCTGGTCGGAACCCCCGATCCGCGACGAGGATCGGCTGTGGCGGATTGTCGACGTGCTGGTCGATATCGGTGCGGCACGCGGCGTTTCGGCGGCCCAGGTGGCGCTGGCCTGGCTGCTTGGCCGGCCGGCCGTCAGCTCGCTGGTGATCGGGGCGCGCAACGAAGCCCAGTTGAAAGACAATCTCGCCGCGGCGAGCCTGACGCTGTCCTTTGATGAACGCCAGCGTCTCGATGCCGTCAGCCGGCCTCCGGTGCTCTATCCCTACTGGCACCAGCAGTTTACGGCGAAGGACCGCTTCGGCCCGGCCGATCTGGTTATGGACCGCAGCGTCATCTGACTTAAGGGCGCCGGAAGCCGCTAGCCCGCGATAAACCGCCAGACCTGCGGATCGGGCTCGATCTGGCCGCTGAGCACGAAATATTTGTAGAGCACGAGCAGGCAGATCGCCTGCTCGGCCCGCTCGTCGGCGAATTTGCGGCAATAGGCGTTGGCCGCCGCAACGATGCGCTGGGCCTCGGCCGGATGCTGCTCGAGATGATGCACCCGCTCGGCCAGATCGCTGAAGTCGGGCGCCAGCGGCACATAATGGACATCGGGCTCGAGCTGCCCCTCGGCGAACCAGGTCTCGTAAGTCGGCGGCGGCATCAGGCAGAGCGAGTTCGAGCTCATGATCCATTTCAGATTGGTCGCGACATCATTGCCTTCGAGCGAGATGATGTAGCGGTAGCGGCGCTGCTGATCGATGCTGAGATAGGGCTTGCGGTATTCCGCAGGTGCTGTCGCCCTCGGCGTGCCGACATCGCAGAACGGCAGATTGCGGGCTGCATCCAGCAACAAGGTGCGGATCGGATTGTTGAGTTCGCCGCGCCAAACGACGAGCGGATGCTTGTCGGCGAAGGCGACATCGTCGGCCGGCATGTAGAAATGACGGAACTTGTTCAGCTTGAACAGGACGCCGTTGCCGTTGTCGCCCGCTATCGGCCGATCCTTGACGATCGACGGCATCTTCGGCACTTCGATGACGTCGCCGAATTCCAGGTCGATGCGCAGATCTGGGTCGAAATAACGGGTGAACTCCTTCAGATCGTAATAGTACATGCTGCGGTCCGACGGCAGCCGGCTGACCGGCACGGCCTCGGAGCTGGGGCTAAAAGGCTCCCGCAGCGTGTTGTAGTAATTGAGCCGCTGGCGGACCGATGCGTCGGAAAGCCTGGCCTGATCGAGCAGCCGGCCGAGCCGGCGCCGGAAAAGAACCGGCGGCGCGATGTCGCGCATGGCGTTGCGCGCATAGTAGATCAGCTTCTGTGCGTTTCTTTGAAGCGTGGCCATCGGTCGTTTTGATTCGAAATCGGTCGGCGGCGGCTCCAGCAACTGTCCCGCAGCCTTTTCTAAACCATTGTGTTCGCCATCACGCAAGTCCAGAACCGCTGGCATCTGCCCTCGCGGCGCTGTTGTGTTTGCCGGCCAATGCTTCTAGGCAGGATCAGGCACAGCGAAAGGAAACGATATGGCTCGACCACCGAATTACGGTCAGGAACGCAAAGAGCGCGACCGGCAGAAGGCCGCCAAGAAGGCAGAGAAGCTCGCCGCCAAGGTCGCGGCCAAGGAGCGCGCCGAGCCTGAGAACGAGGCAAGTTCCAAAACCGACACCGAGACAGAAAAATAGGCAAGACAGGATCACCGGCCCGCGAAACGGGCCGGATCCTGGCAAAATGCCGGTCTGATCAGGCCGATGTGATCAGGCCGGGGCCTTGTCGCTGACGAAGACGTTGACCTCGCGCGCGGCGGCGATGAAGGCGCGTCTTGCAATCATCGCCGGCTTGTCGCCGGCCAGCGCGTCATGGCAGGCCTGCAGCGCTTCGCGGTGCTTGGGGCTGCGCTTGCCGGGCCAGCTGTTGAGCAGGTAATCGGAAGCCTCGCGCACCGTACGTAAGAGCTGAGTGCTTCCCTCCGTGCCCGACTTAACGGTCACGGGTGTTTCAAATCGGTTGTTTTCCATGGCCGCCTCTTACGCCATCGGCGTCCGCGAAGCGAGGCCGAAAGCGGATCGCGACGGCGTTCTTTCGTTTTCGTGACCGGTATCAAGCGGCGACGACGGCAAAACCCCTGGCGCGCAGGCTGCGCCGGTCATTGTGCAACGACGTCACCCGGCGGGCGCGGCTGCCGGCGATATGGGCCGAAAGTCGCGCCGCCGCCGCATCGGCATCGCCGGCCCGCACCGCCGCCAGAATGGCGTGATGCTCGCTCCAGGCGCGGCCAAGGGCCGCCTCGTCGCGCACCTCCAGCCAGCGCGCCCGCGACAGGCGCGTCATGGCATCGCGCACGGCCCGAAACAGGAACTCGTTGCCGGAGAGCCGCGCCAGTTCGATATGGAAATCCATGCCGACGCGGTGCCATTCCTCGCGCGGCGTGGCAGTGTCGCAGGAATCCAGCATCGCCTCGATGACATCGGCTGCGCTCCTGTCGGCCAGCGCCGAAGTCAGCCTGACCGCCGCGACCTCGACCGCTTCGCGGTACACAGCGATCTGTTCCAGTTCGGCAAGGTTGATCGGCGACACGGTCCAGCCGCGCCCGTCGCGGCAGATAAGCCCTTCCGTCTCCAGCCGCAGCAGGGCTGCCCTGACCGGCGTACGCGAGGCGCCGAAGCGGCTCTCGATCCAGCGCTCCGTCAGCCGCTCGCCAGGACCGACCTCGAGGCCAAGGATCATCTCGCGAAGCGCTTTTTCGACGATCTGCATCTGCGACATAGTTGCTTCCATTGCTGGCGATCGGCCTTGCCTATTGGTCTTGCCGATCACATTGAGGGCGCCTGATTGACAGCAGCCGGGCTTTGCGTCCATGAGGGTGCCAAATTGGTATCCCAAAATGGTATCCGCAGCAAGCGGACAGGACAGGACATGCCGCAGGACAGTGCAGCGCAGGCCGCCGAAGCGCCTTCCACCTACAACATTCATTGGCGGCGCAACCTGTTCGTGTGCTTTGCCGGATCGTTCAGCACGCTTGTGGCGATGACGCTGTTGTTGCCGTTCCTGCCGCTCTATGTCGAGCAACTGGGCGCCGTCGGCCACGCGGCGATCGTGCAATGGTCGGGCATCGCTTTCGGCGCCACCTTCCTTGCCGCCGCCCTTGTCGCGCCGCTGTGGGGACGACTGGGGGACCGTTATGGCCGCAAGGTGATGCTGGTGCGCGCCAGTTTCGGCATGGCGATCTGCATGTCGCTGACCGGCATGGTGCAGACCGTCTGGCAATTGGTGCTTTTGCGCCTGCTGATCGGCTTTGCCGGCGGTTATTCCTCAGGCTCGACGATCCTTGTCGCCATGCAGACGCCGAAGAAGCGCTCCGGCTGGGCGCTCGGCGTGCTGTCGGCCGGCATCACCGCAGGCTCCCTGGTCGGCCCGTTGCTTGGCGGCGCGCTGCCGCCATTGATCGGTATTCGCGCCACCTTCCTCATCGCGGGCGGCGTCATTTTCCTGGCGGCGCTGGCGACGACGTTCCTGATCAAGGAGATGCCTCGCCCGCCAATGCAGGCACAACCCAAGGAGAAACCAAAGGGCGGTTGGGCGCAGATCCCCGACAAACGCCCTGTCGTGGCGATGCTGGCAACCGGCATGCTGTTCACCTTCGCCAACATGTCGATCGAGCCGATCATCACCGTCTACGTCCAGCAACTGGTCGTGGACGCAAGCCGGGTGACGCTGGTCTCCGGTGTCGTCATGTCGGCGGCGGCGCTGGGCGCCATCCTGTCGGCGTCACAGCTGGGTAAGCTCGCCGACCGCATCGGCCACTGGAACGTCATCGTCGCATCGCTGGCCGTCTCGGCGCTGCTGTTGATACCGCAGGCCTTCGTCACCGAGAGCTGGCAGTTGGTCGGGCTGCGGTTCCTTATGGGTCTGGTGTTGGGCGGGCTGTTGCCCTGCATCACCAGCGTCATCCGCCACAATGTTCCCGATGGGGTCGGCGGCAATGTGCTGGGCCTGGCAATCTCGGCGCAATATGTCGGCCAGGTCGCGGGGCCGCTGCTGGGCGGCTTCGTCGGCGGCCATTTCGGCATGCGCGCGGTGTTTCTCGGCACGTCGGTGCTGATGGCGGGCGGTGCCGCGTATAATTGGCTGGCCCAGGCGCGCCGCACGCGCGACATGCTGGCGATATCGGAAAAATCCTGACAGACAGGTCGCGCCGCCTATCGTCAATCACGGAGCCCGAGACATGAGCATCGCCGAGTCAGCACCAGCAAACAGCGCGCGCATCCTCGTTTTCGCCGGCGGCATTGCCGGCGCGGCGGGCGTGGCGCTGTCGGCGGCTTCAGCGCATCTCGGCGGCGCGTTCGTCGGCACGGCCGCATCCTTCCTGCTCATGCATGCGCCGGTGTTTTTGGCCGTCGGCCTCGCCGGCGCAAACCGGATCTTGCGGATCGGCAGCCTGGTGCTGCTCGTCGGGCTTGTTCTGTTCTGCGGCGATCTGCTGGCATGGGATTTCGTGGGATCGCGGCTGTTCCCGATGTCGGCGCCGATCGGCGGCACCTTGCTCATCGCGGGCTGGCTGGTGATCGCGGCCTCGGCGCTCGTGCGGCAACGGTCCTGACGAGCCAAGAACCCTGCCCCACCAGATATCACACGAGGCTTAATCCTGCCGGTTTTGCGGCAGCAGGTCGCGGTTGCGCTTGGCAGGCTTGGTCGGCCGCCGCCGTTGCGGCTGCTCCGTGGCAGGCGAGATACCCCAGTAATTGCGATAAATGTCTTCGAACAGATGCTTCACGGGATGCATGGTCGTTCCTCTTCAAGAACTTGAATCGATCCAATCAGCTGGCACGAAAATGTCTGGCCGATCAGCTGCGCTTGCGTTTCACAAGGTATTGCAGGTCACGCCTCCACGGCCCGACCTTGTCGCGGCGCCTGCGGGTGGCGGCGTCGGAGACTATGCCCCAATCATTGCCGTAGATGTCTTCGAACAGATAATTCACGGGATGCATGGCACCGTCCTCTTGAATCGATCCAAGTTGTACTTGATGAATCCCTTGGATCGATTCAAATATAGACCCTCTCCGCCGTCCGATCAAGGGAAAATTTGAACCGATCCAACGAAAGTGCTAAACAGGCTCCGGTTCAGGAGACGAAAATGACGGCATTGACCTCCGGCAAGACGAGACCAGTGCGGCTTGCCGACATCGCCAAGGCGGCCGGGGTCTCGCACGGTACCGCGTCCAACGTGTTCGCTCGCCCGGAAATCGTGCGCGAAGAGGTCCGCGAGCGGGTCAAGGCGGCGGCGGAAGCGATGGGCTATGCCGGCCCGGATCCCAAGGGCCGGCTGCTGCGCGCCGGCAAGGTCAACGCCATCGGCGTGGCAACGGCAGAACCATTGTCCTATTTCTTCGACGATCCCTTTGCCCGCGTCATGATGGCCAGCATTTCGCAGGCCTGCGACGCCACCGGCGCCGGAATTTCGCTGGTCTCGGCCGCCAACAGCGAGCAGCTCGCCTGGAACATCCAGAGCGCCCTGGTCGACGGCTTCATCGTGTTCTGCATCGAGGGTGGGTCGCGGCTGGTCGAACTGGCGCGCGAACGCAAACTGCCTTTCGTGGCGCTTGATCTCGATTCGGAAAATGAGGCGGTCGCTGCGATCGGCGTCGACAACGTCGCCGGCGCGGGTCTGGCGGCGCGCCATCTGGCCGAGTTCGGCCATCGCAGCTTTGCCGTACTCGCCCTGGAATCTGCCGACGCTGGCTTTGGTCCCGTCACGCAGGAGCAAGTCGAGACGACATCCCTCTACTCGGGCACACGCGACCGTCTGCGTGGCTATTTCGGCGAGCTCTCCCGCTTCGGCATCGACGTCTCGCAAGTGCCAATCTACGAAACCCTCAATGACGAGGCGAGCGTGCGGGCCGGCCTCGAGCATATTTTCGCGCTGCCGCAGACGCCGACGGCAATCCTGGCCATGTCGGACAAGATTGCGCTGCATGCGCTCGACTGGCTGCGCGAGCGTAACATTGCCGTGCCGGGCGATGTGTCCATCGTCGGCTTCGACGGCGTGCCGGAAGGCGCCGACTCCGAGCCGCCACTAACCACCGTCGCCCAGCCGATCGCCGAGATGGGACGCCTGGCCGTCAAGGCGATCCTCGAAAATGACGGCTCGCAGCACCGGCAATTGCTGCCGGTCGATCTCGTGGTGCGGGGGTCGTCCGGCCCCTCGCCTGCTAGCCAGGCGGCTGATGTGGGATCATCGGCTTAGCCTTGGCATCGCGGGCATGCCGAAGGTCTGGTGAACGGCTGGCGCTTCTTTGCGAACCGGCTTTTTGCTCGAGCCGATGCCGGACAGCCACTCAAGATAGAAGGCGAGCACGAATTGCATGGCGATGCCGGCCGAAATCAGCAAGGCGTCATAGGCAAAGCCGCCCGGATTGATCAGCTTCATCACCTGCGCCGCCATGGCGATCAGCGTGCCGGCGAGGAACACCGGCAAGGAGCGCTTGCCGAGCAGCGCTAGCGGATGATCCGGGCTGAGACGGAACAGGTTCGAGAAAGCCGGCAGGGCGACGATCAGATAGCTCACCGCCAATATGTGCAGGAGCCGCGGCAGCGACAGGAACGTCTTGTCGAAGCCGCCGATCACCACGGGCAGGTTAAACCACGTTATCTCGCCCCAGAGCGGGCTGTGCACCCAGACCGCCGCTGCCGCGACATAGGCCGCCGCGGCGCCCACCAGCCAACGATTGACGGGAATTGTGCCGCCGCGCCTGACATGCAGCATGCCGGCAAGGCCGATGTTGAACAGGAATTGCCAGGACAGCGGGTTGAGGAACCAGAAGCCGGGCTCGGGATAGTTCGGCGGCGCGATCTGCCAGAGGCCGGCGGCAAGCCACAGCGCGCCGGAAAAGACCAGCGCCGGGAGCGGCCGGTAGCTGACGAAGAGCAGGAAAAGCGGCGCCATCAACAGCAGCGCCGCATAGACCGGCAAAATGTTGTTGTAGCCAAGCTGGTGGCCGAGCGTGACAATGCCGATCATGACCTCCGGCGTGTTCTTCATCAGCGGCTCGATGTTGATCAGCTTGAGCAGTTCCGGCCGCCGGCCGTACACCGCCGCGGCGCAGAACAACGCCATCACAACCATGGTGGTGACGATGTGGGCACTGTAAAGCACGCCGGCCCGGCGCCACATCTTCAACATCGCCAGCAGCCGGCCGCCCGGCTGGAACTTGTTGCCATAGGCGAGTGCGACCGACATGCCGGAAATCAGCACGAAGGCTTCCGCCGCGTCCGAGAATCCGAAATTCTTGTAGGTCAGCGTTTCGAAGACGGTGCCCGGCACGTGGTCGATATAGATGGTCAGGAGTGCGAGCGCACGGAACACGTCAATGCGCGTGTCGCGATCGGCGATACGCGGGGCGCGATCGGGCGGAACTGGCAGGGTCATCGACAAAAGGCCTCAAAGGAGAGCAAGGGTGCTCGCGTTGTTCATGCCGGGATGCGACCATCGGCGCACACCGCTTCGATTCCTCCCGCAGGGAGCATATCGGCGCAGAAACGGTCTGAAATGAGCCTGTTGCAATCACATTTGGCGGAGCGTGAAAATATTCCGTTTTGAAGCTGGCAAAGGACCAATGTCTCCGTGAAAACAACGAGATATGAGCGTGCATCGATATAGCGACGAGAACGCCTTTCTGCACCAGGATCTGGCCTTTCCCTACCGCCTCCTCAAGCCGGAGAATGCCGGCGGCGAGAGCCTGTTTTTACTGCACGGATCGGGTGTCGACGAAACGACGATGGTCCCGACTGCGAGGCAGATCGCCCCTAACGCCACGCTGGTCGCGGTGCGTGGCCGCATCCGCCAAGAAGACGGCTTCCGCTGGTTCGAGCGGATCACGCCGACCAGTTTCGAACAGGCGAGCATCCGTGCCGAAACATCGTACTTTGCCGCCTTCGCAAGCGAGGCCGCAAAGCGCCACGGGCTCGACCTCGCCCGGGCGACTTTCCTCGGCTATTCCAACGGCGCCAATCTGGTTTCCAGCCTGATGCTGCTCAACTCCGGCCTCGTCCGAAAAGCGGCGTTGCTGAGAGCAATGCCCGTGCTTGACGATGCGCCGGCAACCAATCTGACCGGAACGCGCGTCCTGATTGTCGCCGGTGCCGCCGATGAGACCTACGGGCCGTTTGCGCCGCCACTGGTGACGCTGCTCAACAAACATGGCGCCGAGGTCGATGCGCGCATCGTGCCTTCAGGTCACGAAATCGGCGACCCGGATGCCGCCATCGTCCGGCAATGGCTGGCGGGACCAGCATTGGTCGCACGCCAGGCAGGCTAAGAGACCTTGGTAGACCGCATCGGCCCCCGGCGGAACGGCTGAGCAGATGCTCGTCGCCTAGCCCTGTCCCATCCGGTTCCAGGCATCGAGCCCGGCGATCTTGTAGGCTTCGGCCAGCGTCGGATAGTTGAAGGTGTTGTTGACGAAGAAATCAACCGTGCCGCCGAGGTTGATCACCGCCTGGCCGATATGGATCAGTTCGGTGGCGCCTTCGCCGACGATGTGGGCGCCGAGCAGGCGGCGCGTTTCGACCGAGAACAGCAGTTTCAGAAAGCCGGAGTTGACGCCCATTATGTGGCCGCGCGAGGTTTCGCGGAACCGCGCCAGACCGACTTCATAAGCAGCGCCGCTCTCGCGCACCTGCTCCTCCGACTGACCAACGGTGGAGATTTCCGGCACGGCGTAGATGCCATAGGGGAAGGTTTCCGGCGGCGGTGGCAGTTGCACGCCGAAGGCGTGGCAGGCGGCCACCCTGCCCTGCTCCATCGATGTCGAGGCAAGGCTGGGGAAACCGATGACGTCGCCGGTGGCATAGATGTTGGGCGCACTGGTCTGGAAGGTCTGCGGATCGACCTTGATGCGGCCCCGGGAATCGGCCTCGATGCCGACCACGTCGAGGCCGAGGCTGCCGAGATTGCCGCTGCGGCCGGCGGCGTAAAGCACGATCTCGGAGCGGATGGTGCGGCCATCGGCGAGCGTCACTTCGGCATAGTCGGGTTTTGAGACGATTTCCTTGACCGTACTGCCGAGGCGAATGGTCATGCCGCGGTCGCGCATCTGGTGGATGAAGTCGTCGACGATCTCGCGGTCGACGAAATCGAGGATGGTGTTGCGCGGCTCCACCAGCGTCACCGGCACGTCGAGCGCCGAAAAGATCGTCGCATATTCAACGCCGATGACGCCGGCGCCGATCACCGTCAGCGTGCGCGGCAGATGGTCGAGTTCCAGCATCTCATCGCTGTCGAAGACGCGGATCTTGTCGAAAGGCACGTCGCGCGGCCGGTGCGGCCTGGTGCCGACCGCGATCAGCGCATTGGTGAAACCAACCTCCGAGTAGTCGCCATTTTCTGCCGTCAGGCTGACCTTGTTTGGGCCGACGAATTTCGCCATGGCGCGCACGCTTTTGACGGCGTTGCGCATAAACTGGTGCTGCAGCACCTCGACCTCGTGGTCGAGCGTCTTGTGCAGCCGCTCGACCAGATCGGCGATGGAGATGTCCTGCTTGACCCGGTAGCCGCGGCCGTAAAAGCCCCGCTCGCGCCAGCCGGACAGGTTCAGCACCGTCTCGCGCAGCGTCTTCGACGGGATGGTGCCGGTGTGCACCGAGACGCCGCCGAGGCGCCGGCCCCTGTCGACCACCAGCACCGATTTGCCGAGCTTGGCCGATTGCACCGCGGCGCGGCGCCCGGAAGGGCCGCTGCCGATGACCAGCATGTCGTAATCCATGTAACCCCGTCCCCTCGGCGTCTTGTTGCGCCGCAGCAAGCTAACGCCATCCGTCCACCAAATTCAATCGGCTCAACCGCGTCACACTGCCGAGCAGGACCGATGGACGAACCGATCTTGATTCCGCCCGCGGTCTTCACCATTTCAGTGGCGGCGCACCCTAGCGTGGCGCCTGTTGCGAGGACATGACATGAACGCGCGCGTACTTGACGGCGAAATCATCACCAGCAGGCTCGACGACGTCAGGGCCTATGACGGTGTGCGCACGCGGCGCATCCTGGCCTTCATCATCGACTATTGCATCGTGGCGCTTCTCACCATTCCGTTCGCGATCCTGGTGGCCGTGCTTGGCCTTTTGACATTCGGTCTTGGCTGGGCGCTGTATTCCATCCTCGTGCCGGCGGTCGCCATTCTCTACATCTGGAACACGCTGGGCGGTCGCAACCAAGCCACATCAGGCATGAAGATGATGGGCATTCGGCTCGATCGTCTCGACGGCAGCCGTATCGACGGCCTCACCGCCGTTGTCCATTCGGTGCTGTTCTGGGCGAGCACGGTCATCCTGACGCCGCTCGTCCTCCTGGTGACGCTGTTTTCCGATCGCAAGCGCACACTGCACGACCTGCTGCTTGGCACGGTCGTCAGCCGCAGCGACCGTTGAACCGGCGTTCAACCGGGGCCAACAGGCATTTGTGCGCAAATGTGAAGGGGTCCGTTCAACCCCGCCTTCACAATCCTGTTGAATTTTTCGCCAGCCAAGCCAAAGGTAGAGCGATTCGCAGGAGTGTTCCCAAGGTTCGATGACGCACCATCCGACCCAGTCGCCGCAGTTCTTCCTGACCGCGCCATCGCCGTGCCCGTATCTCGAGGGCCAGTTCGAACGCAAGGTGTTCACGCATCTGGTCGGCGACAAGGCGCCGGAGATGAACGACCTGTTGACGCAAGGCGGTTTCCGGCGCTCGCAGAACATCGCTTACCGTCCCGCCTGCGAGACCTGCCGCGCCTGCGTCTCGGTGCGCATCCTGGCGCAGGAGTTCACCGCCAGCCGCAACATGAAGCGGGTGATCCAGCGCAATTCCGATCTGATCGGCGCCATGCACGACGCGCAGCCGTCGACCGAGCAGTATTCGCTGTTTCGCGGCTATCTCGACGCTCGCCATCGCCGCGGCGGCATGTCCGACATGACGGTGCTCGACTACGCCATGATGGTCGAGGATACCCATGTCGACACCAAGGTGATCGAATACCGGCGCCGCGGCCCCGACACATTCATCACCGGCAAGGGCCAGGGCGAGCTGATCGCCGTGGCGCTGACCGACAAGATGGCCGATGGCCTGTCGATGGTCTATTCCTACTTCAATCCCGAGTTCGAGGACCGTTCGCTCGGCACCTTTATGATCCTCGACCATATCGCCCGCGCCCGGGCCATGGGCTTGCCCCATGTCTATCTCGGCTACTGGGTCAACGGCTCGCGCAAGATGAACTATAAAATGCGCTTCATGCCGCAGGAGCATCTCGGCCCGAAGGGCTGGGAACGCTACGACCACGAAGCGGTCACGCGCTGATTTTCTTCTTACCAAATCCTGATCTAAACATTTTCAGCCGAGACGATGCTGGTCTTTCCGCCCGTTGGCGGGGCGATTGCGCAGACCGGCATCTGCTCAAATCATTGCGAAAGCCGTTGCATGTCCTCTCACAATGCCCACACCAAAGGACTTCTGCTCACCGCGCTTGGCGGGCTGGCGCTGACCATCGACATTCCCCTGATCCGGCTCGCCCATGGCGAAGCCTGGACGATCCTTTTGCTGCGCACCGGCTGCACCTTCGTGGCGGGGCTGATCGTATGGGCCATCTGGCGCTCGTTCAGCAAGAATGCTCCGCAGCTGATACCCGGCTGGTCGGGGCTCGTCGTCGCCACCCTCTACGGGCTCGGCGCAATCGCCTTCATCACTGCCGTCTACAACACCTCGACCGCCAATCTGGTTTTCATCCTGGCCTTCTCCACCATGTTCTCGGCGCTGCTGTCGTGGCTGTTCCTGAAGGAGCGACCGCAGCCGCTGACGCTTGCGGCAATGGCGCTGATGATCGTCGGCATCGCGATCATCGTCGGCGATTCCGTCGGCACGGGAAATCTGTTCGGCGATGTGATGGCGCTGTGTTCGGCCTTGGCGATTGCCTGCGCAATCACCGTTTCACGCGCCAGCGGCAGGGATATGGGATTCACCGCGCTGACCGGCGTCCTGCTGCCGTTCGGGCTGGCGGCGCTCATGGTCTCCAGGACCGGTTTCCAGGTGGAAGCGCCATGGTGGATCGTTTTCAACGGCGCCGTCATCATGCCGTTCGCCTTCTTCTGCCTAGCCAACGGGCCGAAATACATTTCAGGCCCGGAAGTGGCGATGTTCTATCTCCTGGAAACGGTTTTGGCGCCGGTCTGGATATGGATGATCTTTGCCGAGACGCCGTCGCGCAACAGCTTGATCGGCGGCGTGATCCTGATCGTCACGCTGGTTGCCCATTCCCTGTGGCAGTTGCATGAAGGGCGCAAGCGCCGGGCAGCGCTCGCCGTCGCTTACCCAGCCTGACTTTTCTTCGCCGGGCCGGCGACAATCTCGATCTGCGGCGGCCCGCCTTCGAGCTCGGCCGCCGCGTCGGGAACGGTGTCTTCGGCCAGTTCCACCTCGCGCAGCCATTCGCGCCAGATCGCGACGAGCAGCGCCATCAGCACCGGGCCGATGAACAGGCCGAGAAAGCCCATTGTCTTTACGCCGCCGATCAGGCCGAAAAAGGTCGGCAGGAAGGGCAGCTTGATCGGCCCGCCGACCAGCTTCGGGCGCAAGGTCTTGTCGACGATGAACAGTTCCACTGCGCCCCAGATGAACAGCGCCAGACCCGCCATCGGCGAGCCGCTGGCGGCGAGGTAGATCGACACAAGCGTAAACGACAGCGGTGCGCCACCGGGGATCAGCGCCATCACGCCGGTCAATGCGCCCAGCGTCACCGGCGACGGCACGCCGGCCAGCCAGTAGGCGATGCCCAGCACCAGCCCCTCGCCGATGGCGATCACGGTCATGCCGGTGACGGTGGACGAGATCGTTGCCGGTACGACGCGCGAAATCCGCTCCCAGCGTGCCGGCAGGATGCGTTCGCCGAGGCGGTCGATCTGACCGGCAAAGTGTGCGCCGTCGCGATAGGCGAAGAACAGCGCGATCATCATGAACAGCAGCGTCAGCAACAGGCCGAAGGCGCTGCCGCCGGCCGCCAGCACGCCGCGATAGATGCTGCCGATATTGGCGCCGCTGACCAGTTGGATCAGTTCGCCGATGCCGCCGGGATGGCCGAAATTGTCCGTCCACTGTTGGTTCAGCCACTCGCCGACGACCGGCAGCGAGGTGATCCAGTGCGGTGTGACCGCACCGTGCCTGTTGGTTTCGATCGCCCAGCCGACCCATTCGCGGACCTCGTTGATGGCGTAGGTGCCGGCAAGCGCTATCGGCACCACCAGGAAGGCGAGGATGAACAGGATGGCGAGCGTCGCGGCGACCGTGCGGTTGCCTCCGACACCGGCAAGCAGCCGGCGGTAGAGCGGCCAGCTGGCAAAAGCAATGACGAGGGCTGCCAGCACGGGAAACAGGAACCCGTGGAAGAAATAGACGCCGGCGGCAACGATCAGCACCAACAGCCAGCGCGCCGCCGACAGCGGCGGAATGACGGCGGCTCTGAGCGGTGTCGACAGGCCGAACAGGCGCTGCTGACGTTCCGGCTTCTGGATCTTCGCTTCCTTCAAACGGTCAATTCTCCCGGCCTACACAGCGTTTATGCACTGTCATAGTGCCGCAATCGTGACGATAGTCCAAATGCCTTGGGATCTCCCCCCTTGTGGGGGAGATCAGCAGCTTCAACCAAATTTCCCCGTCCGCGGGAATCCCTTCGGCACCATCCGTCCGGCCGACGCTCTCGCGCCGATCCACTCGGCCAGCTCTTCGCGCGACCTGACGAAGGTGCGGTCAGCGGAATCCTGCCAGGACAGGCCGCTCTCCAGCGTGAAAGGTTTCAGGTCGAGCAGACCGCCATCCTTGTATTTCTGCAGGCGAACGCCCTTGCCGCGGCCCATCTCCGGAATTTCGGAGAGCGCAAACACCAGCATCTTGCGGTTCTCGCCGACAATGGCGAGATGATCGCCGGAAACCGGGATGCAGGCCTTGGCCTCGTCGGGCGCCTTGACGTTCATCACCTGCTTGCCCTTTCGGGTGTTGGCGACGACCTCCTCCTCCGGCACGATGAAACCATTGGCATCGTAGGAGACGAGCAGCAGCTTGCGCTTCGGGTCGTGGACGAAGGCGGTGACGATGTCCTGGTCGTTGTCCATGTCGACGATGATGCGGATCGGTTCGCCATGGCCGCGGCCGCCCGGCAGCCGGTCGGCGCCGATGGTGTAGAATTTTCCGCCGGTGGTGAAGACCAGGATCTTGTCGGTGGTCTGGGCATGGAAGGTGAGCTTGAGGCTGTCGCCTTCCTTGAAGGTGAGCGTGGAATGGTCCGCCAGATGGCCTTTCATCGCCCGCAGCCAGCCCTTTTCCGAGACCACCACGGTGACCGGCTCGCGCTCGATCATGGCGTGCGCAATGTCGGTCAGATCATGCTCCGGCGCGTCGGCGAACTGGGTGCGGCGCTTGCCGAGTTCGGTCTCGGGGCCGAACTTGTCGCGAACCTGCGTGACTTCCCATTTGATCGTCGACCATTGCTTGGCGTCGGATGCGAGCAATGCCTCGATCTGCTTCTTCTCGGTGGTGAGACCGTCGAACTCCTTGCGGATCTCGAACTCTTCCAGCTTGCGCAAGGCCCGCAGCCGCATGTTGAGGATGGCTTCGGCCTGGGTGTCGGTGAGCGACCAACGG
Organism: Mesorhizobium sp. M0772; assembly: GCF_040320135.1. Taxonomy (NCBI): domain Bacteria; kingdom Pseudomonadati; phylum Pseudomonadota; class Alphaproteobacteria; order Hyphomicrobiales; family Phyllobacteriaceae; genus Mesorhizobium; species Mesorhizobium sp. M0772. The sequence continues at coordinate 100,957 of NZ_JAMYPB010000012.1, forward strand.
GCCATCATCACCTGCTTGGGCTCATCCTCCTCGCGGATGATCCTGATGACCTCGTCGATGTTGAGGTAGGCGATCAGGTAGCCGGCAAGGATTTCCAGCCGCTTCTCGATCTCGCCAAGCCGATGCTTCGAGCGGCGGATCAGCACATCGCGCCGATGGTCGAGCCACTCCTTCAGCACGCCCTTCAGCGACAGGACGTTAGGCACCTTGCCCCGCGACAAAACGTTCATGTTGAGGGGAAATCGGCTTTCGAGCTCGGTCAGCTTGAACAGCGATTCCATCAGAATGCCGGGATCGACCGAACGGCTCTTCGGTACGAGCACAATGCGGACGTCCTCGGCGCTTTCATCCCTGACATCCTCGAGCAGCGGCAATTTGCGCGCGATCAAAAGCTCGGCGATCTTCTCGATCAGCCTGGCCTTCTGGATGCCGTAGGGGATTTCAGTGACGACGATGCTCCAGGTGCCCCTGCCCTGATCCTCCTGGCCCCATTTGGCGCGCACGCGAAAACCGCCGCGGCCGGTCTCATAGGCCTCCAGGATGGATGCGCGGCTGTCGACGATGATGCCGCCGGTCGGGAAATCCGGCCCCTGGACGAACTCCATCAGCTTTGTCACCGGCGCGTCCGGCTGCTCGATCAACTGCAGCGCTGCGTTGCAAAGCTCGGCGGCATTGTGCGGCGGGATGGACGTGGCCATGCCGACCGCAATGCCGGAGGAACCGTTGGCGAGCAGATTCGGGAAGGCGCCGGGAAGCACTACGGGCTCCTCGTCCTCCTCATTGTAGGTTGGCCGGAAATCGACGGCGTCCTCGGTGATGCCGGCAAGCAAATCGCTCGCCACCTCGGTCATGCGCGCCTCGGTATAGCGCATGGCGGCGGCGTTATCGCCGTCGATATTGCCGAAATTGCCCTGCCCGTCGACGAGGGGATAGCGCATGGAGAAATCCTGCGCCAGGCGCACCAGCGCGTCGTAGATCGACTGGTCGCCATGCGGATGGAACTTGCCCATCACGTCGCCGACGATGCGGGCGCATTTGGCAAAGCCCTGGTCGGGGTTGAGCCTGAGCAGCCGCATCGCATGCATGATGCGGCGATGCACAGGCTTCAGCCCGTCGCGCACGTCAGGCAGCGCCCGGTGCATGATGGTCGAGAGCGCATAGGCGAGATAGCGCTCTTCCAGCGCCTTCTTCAGATCGACCGGTTCGATGTGGTCACCGCCGCCATTTTCAGGCGGCAAAATCCTTTTTCCCATGCGGCTGGACTAGCCGAGCGGGTGATTCGCGGCAAGGCGGGGCTGCGGAAATCCGCACTTTGCAGCCTTTGGGCTTACGAGGGCGGCTCAAGGTCCGACAATGGATGTGACGGACTTCATGTTCCCCCTTGCCGTCCCTGTGCAACAGCAACGGTAGCAGTGCTGTTGCCAACCAACATCAATCTGTTACACGCCCTCTCTAAGGCAGGAGACGGTACGCAGGGGAGCCCGACCTTCATGACATATTCACCGCATCGGGCGAAGGCTCCCGCTCCGATTTGCCTTTCGCCGTGATTTTCGACAAATCTGCGGGAAGGCGCCTTTTTCCCGTCCAGTTCGTCACGGAATGGTGATGGCGTAGAATTGAGAAAACACTTTTTTCAGGACTCTCTCAGGGAACTCGCGATGACAATCCAACGCTCGACACTCAAGACTCTTGCTTTTTCGACCTTTTTGCTGACGCTGCCGCTGAATGCCGCCTTTGCGCAAGACACGGCGGTTGCCGACCGACTGAAGGCCGCACTTGCCGTCCAGGGCGTCGATATCACTTGGACCGGCGTTACCGGCGACAATTCCAGCATGGTGCTGCAGGGCGTGTCGGTCAAACCGGCGGCCGAAAAGGAATCGCTGCCGATCGGTGACGTCAAGCTCGAGGGCGTGACCGAAGCCAATGGCGGCTTCGATGTCGCGACCATCACGACTTCGGCCTTCGAGCACAGCAAGGACGGCGTCACGCTCAACCTCACCCCCTTCGTCATCCACGACGCCAACATCCCGGCTGAGGGCGCTACAGGCCCGCTCGGCTCGATGATGATCTACAAGTCGGCCGAACTCGAAAACCTGACGGTCAAGGTTGCCGACAAGACCGCCTTCTCGGTGGATGGGCTTGCTGTCCAGATCACGCCGCCGGCCGACGGCAAGGCGATGGAGTTTTCCGCCACCACGGAAAAGTTCAACGCCGACCTGACCCTGGTCGACGATGCGAAATCCAAGGAAGCCATCGAGGCCCTCGGCTACCAGAACATCTCGGGCAATATCGAAATCGGCGGCACCTGGCAGCCGAGCGACGGCAAGATGGACCTGTCGAAATACGACATCTCGGTCGAGAATGCCGGCACGCTCGGCATGACCTTCGGCCTCGGCGGCTACACGGTCGACTTCGTCAAGTCGCTGCAGGAGATGCAGAAGAAGATGGCGGCGCAGCCCGAAGGCGCCGACAATTCGGCGCAAGGCATGGCCCTGCTCGGCCTGTTGCAGCAGCTCTCCTTCAACAGCGCCTCGATCCGCTTCGATGACGATTCGCTCACCGGCAAGGTGCTTGAATATGTCGGCAAGCAGCAGGGCATGTCGGGCAAGGACATCGCCAACCAGGCCAAGGCGATCGTGCCGTTCGGCATGGCACAGCTCAACAATCCCGAACTGACCGCCGAAGTGACGGCGGCGGTGAGCAAGTACCTCGACGATCCGAAGAGCCTCGAGATTTCGGCCGAGCCGCCGGCAGCGGTGCCGTTCGCGCTGATCATGGCCGGTGCCATGTCCAACCCGGCCGACCTGACCAAGACGCTCGGCGTCCATGTCAAGGCCAACGAAGACTGATCGAAGTTCGCTCCCTTCTCCCCGTCACTATACGGGGAGAAGGTGCCGGCAGGCAGATGAGGGGCGGCGCCAACGCCTGCAAATTGTAGTTCGATGCTGAACCGATTGTCAGAAGGCGCCAACTGCTAAGGCCGTTCGCCAATCGCCTGCATGCGTGCTGCCCCTCATTGTCCTGCCGGACATTTCTCCCCGAATAGAGACGGGGAGAAAGGGCAGTTGCAACGCTGCCGTCAGTCCTTCTTCACTGCCGCGACACGCAGCGACAGATCACGCAACTGCTGCGGCGAGGCTTCCGAAGGCGCGTTCATCAACAAATCGTAGGCCTGCTGGTTCATCGGGAACATGGTGATCTCGCGCAGGTTCTTGGCCCCGACCAGCAGCATGACCACGCGGTCGACACCGGCCGCCATGCCGCCATGCGGCGGCGCGCCATACTGGAAGGCGCGATAGAGGCCGCCGAAGCGCTCCTCGACCGTGGCGCGGTCCAGCCCGACCGTCTCAAACGCCTTGACCATGGTCTCGGGCAAATGGTTGCGGATACCGCCAGAGGCGATCTCGAAACCGTTGCAGACCATGTCGTACTGGAAGGCCTTGATGCCGAGCAGGTCGTCGCCGTTGAGCGCGTCGATACCGCCTTGCGGCATCGAGAACGGGTTGTGGGCGAAGTCGATCTTCTTCTCCTCCTCGCTCCATTCGAAGAACGGGAAGTCGACGATCCAGCACAATTCGAAGCGCTCGCGGTCGACAAGGTTCAGTTCTTCGCCGGCACGCGTACGCGCGGCACCGGCGAAGGTAACGAACTTCTTCGGATCGCCGGCGACGAAGAAGGCGGCGTCGCCATCGGCAAGGCCGAGCTGCTGGCGGATCGCCTCGGTGCGCTCCTCGCCGATGTTCTTGGCCAGCGGACCGGCGCCTTCAAGCTTGTCGCCTTCCTTGCGCCAGAAGATGTAACCCAGTCCCGGCTGGCCCTCGCCCTGCGCCCACGAGTTCATGCGGTCGCAGAAGGCGCGGCTGCCGCCGGTCTTGGCCGGAATGCCCCACACTTCGGCCTTCGGATCGTTGGCCAGGATGTTGGCGAAGACCTTGAAGCCGGAATCGCGAAAATGGTCGGAGACGGCCTGCATCTCGATCGGGTTGCGCAGGTCCGGCTTGTCGGAGCCATATTTGCGCATCGCGACATCGTAAGGAATGCGCTGGAATGTCTGCGTCACCGGCTTGCCGTTGGCGAAGGTCTCGAAGACGCCGCGCATCACCGGTTCCATGGTCGACAGCACGTCGTCCTGCTCGACGAAGCTCATTTCGAGGTCGAGCTGGTAGAATTCGCCGGGCAGACGGTCGGCGCGCGGGTCCTCGTCGCGGAAGCAGGGCGCGATCTGGAAATAGCGGTCGAAGCCCGAAACCATGATCAGTTGCTTGTACTGCTGCGGCGCCTGCGGCAGCGCGTAGAAGGTGCCGGGATGGATGCGCGACGGCACCAGGAAGTCGCGCGCGCCTTCCGGCGACGAGGCCGTCAGGATCGGCGTCGAGAATTCGGTGAAGCCGACATCGGTCATACGCTTGCGCATCTCGGCGATGATTTTCGTGCGCGACACGATGTTCCTGTGCAGCGTCTCGCGGCGCAGGTCGAGGAAGCGATACTTCAGGCGGATGTCTTCGGGATAGTCCGGCTCGCCGAACACCGGCAGCGGCAATTCCTTGGCTGCCGACAGCACCTCGATCTCGCGGGCAAAGATCTCGATCTCGCCGGTCGGCAGGTTGGCGTTGGTGGTGTCCGGCAAGCGCGCCTTGACCTCGCCGTCAACGCGGATCACCCATTCGCCACGCAGCGTCTCGGCGACCTTGAAGGCGGGCGAATCCGGGTCGGCGACGATCTGGGTCAAGCCGTAATGGTCGCGCAGATCGATGAAGAGCAGGCCGCCATGGTCGCGCACGCGATGAACCCAGCCCGACAGGCGAACCGAAGAGCCGACATCGCTCTTTCTCAACTGGGCACAGGTGTGGCTGCGGTAACGATGCATTGTCATGGCAAAATTCCGGGGTGCTGGGTTGTGGCCCGAGCATCAAAGCCCGGTCCAAAATTTGCGCGAAAAGCGCATGGGAGGCCCGATTTGTCAAGGCAAGCCGGGTTTGGCAAGCGCCCTTTCTGACTTCACTCGTTTGCAGGGCCCTGTGCCGATATGGTCGCCTCAGTCACGGCGCCTCAGAAGGGACCGCCTTGCGGCAAGAAAGAGGCTAGCTGCCGAACCTGGCCTGCATCCTGTTGAAGATCTGGACGACATCATCATGCGCCGCCGTGTCGAAGTCGCGGTCGTCGTATTTCGGGCCGGCCACGAGCAGTGGCCCGTCGCCGCGCCAGCGATCCTGTGCGAAATCCTCGCCAAACGACCTTGCCACCTTGCGGCCGCCCTGTTCGATGACGATCGTTTCGCGCGCGCTGGTACGGTTGGTAAGGCAGGCGTAGATGATCTTGTCGATAGCCACCAGCCGCGCGCGCGTATCCTCGCCCGGCTTTTCCATGAAATCACGCATGTAGTTCCGGGCGACGTTGCAGCCACTGACCTGATGGCCGGCTGTAGCGCCTTCGAGAAGCCACTGATCCGACGTCCGCCGCATCACCTCGTCAGCCACCGGTCCTTTCTCCAGGCGGTCGGCATATTTGTCACGCATGGTTGCAAGACCATAGAATGCAGCCGCATCTTCATCGCGTGCGGCGAGCAGTATCTTCGCTGCCATATTGAGCAGACGGTTCTTCACGGCGTGGTCGGCGGCTATGGATTCCAGTGTTCCAAGGATCGAGTCATCGGAGGCTTCTATGAGCGTCCATGCGAACTTGATCTTTTCCTTGCCGTCTCCGGTCGCGCCGACCTCGGCCAACTTCAGGAAACGTTCGCCCCAAGGCGCGAAGTCGCGCTGTGCGGCGCTGCTGCGGCCGAAACATTCCGCCGCAAAAGACGCCGCGGTGACATCGCCCGTCAGCGCCATCTTTTCCAGCATTGCGAAAACAGCGGTGTCTGCCCCGTCGATACGGCAGCGCGATTTTTGTACCAAAGCGAGATTGAGTTGTGCGCGCGGCAGACCGGATTCGGCAGCAGCAGACAGAAGACGCGCGGCCTCGGCAGGGTCTTCTTCGGTTCCCGTACCGCGATAGAGCAGAACGCCGAGATCGTTCATCGCTTTCGGATCGCCGAAGCCAGCGGCCGGCTTCAGGACGGCGACCGCGAGCGACGGCATGCCGGCGTTAAGGGCGCTACGGGTGAGCGTGGTATTGGCGAAAACCCCAATGGCCACCAACGATAGAACGGCAACCGAACCGAGGATCATGAGAAGTTTGCGCATTGTTGCCTTTAAGATGTCGGTTCCTTGAGCCGTGCCGCCGCGTCCTGGAACAAAAGACGCCGCAGCGCATCCGCCGCCCGACCGATGTCAAAGGTGGGATAACTCGAAGCAACCGGATGCGGTTTCACGGCAGGGTATTCCACCGCGTCGTACCATTCCAACGATGCGGCGCTGTCTTCCTGCCGGTCGATGCATGCATGCGCCCGCGCAACCACCGCGTTGAATTCAGAACGGCTGTAGCGGCCAACACGATGCAGCAGGTCTTCCATGGCAAATGAGGCGGTGCGGCAGATCATCGCCCAGTCACCGTTGACAGCGCCGGCTTGCATCCACTCTTCAAATGTCTTCTTGCCAAGCCGGTCACCCAATTGGAGGCGCGGCAACAGCCTGTTGAACTGGTGGCGTGCCACGCCCAGCCATTCGTAGGCCTGCGGCTGACCGAGTTCCGTCGCGGCGAAAAGATCCAGGCTGGCGCGGTCGATGAGCCGAACCACACGGTTGTCATACTCCTGCTGTGTCGGGCTGCCCCGATAGCCTGGAAGCTGGATCGAACGGGCTGCGTTGACCAGCGCCCTGCCCGATTTGAAGCGGCCCGGTCCATCGCCGGAAGCGATCGCAAGCGATGCCGCGATCATCGCACCGTCAGGATCCTCCAGGCGGTTCTTGGCAGCATTGAAATAGAGGCAGTCTATCGTCTGCTTTGCGGCTGCCGCATTTCCGTCAGCGACGGCGGTCTCCAGTTGTCCCACCGTTTGGGCGCTGCGGGCGCTGTCGAGACCGCAGCCGCCACCTCGTATAAGAGCGAGGTTGGCAACTGCTTGCGACGAGCCGAGCGCTGCGGCTTGCGTGAACAGCCCGCGCGCCGCCTCGAGGTCGGTCGAGACGCCGACGCCTCGATAGTGCAACACGCCGAGATTGTTCTTGGCTGTTGCGTCGCCGGATGATGCGACAGCCAGATAAACCTTGGCTCCGGCGGCAGTGAAACCCTCGGCGACCAACCAGTGCGCCAAGGCGTTGCGTTGCTTCTGCAAAATGGGGAGCGGTGATGCGATCAGGGCGAAGGCCGCGAAGACCAGCGCAACAACCCAGATAATTAAATGCCTCACGACGCAGCCCTCAGCCGCAAGTGCAGTTACGCGATCCTATGGGCCGAGGCCAGCGAAAAACAGATGTGCGGTTAACAGGTAGTCTCCAACGGGTACAATTGTTTGCCGCTATTTCGGTGATATATTGTTCGGTTTGATAAGAATACTTCATCCAGGAAACGGCCATCAATCAAGCCATATATGGATAAGCCGCCTCCAAGTACTCGACTTTTCTGGCAAAGCCAGGAGGCTATCCCGGACGCACCCTTCGTTCAAGCAAAGTGGATTTCAGCGCCCTGGCGTTCGAAGTCGGCGAGGATTGCGGCCGGCGCGGTCTTTTCGACCACGAGATGGCGGATCGCCTCTGGCCTGGCGACCCGGTAGGGTGCGGCTGTGGCTAGCTTGTCGTTGGTTACAGCGATGACGATGCCTGCGCTGTTCTTGGCCATCGCCCGCTTTACCTCGGCCTCAGCCGAATCGAAGGCCGTGACGCCGCGCGACGCATCGAGACCGCAGGATCCGAGAACAAACAGGTCCGCGCCAAGTTGCGCGACAGCGGCAAGCGTGTCGGCGCCAACGCAGGCGCCGAGATGGCGGTCGAACCGCCCGCCCAGCACAATCAGTTCGACCAAAGCGTGGTCTGACAGGACGGAGGCAATTTCGAGCGAATTGGTGGCGACGGTCAGATCGATGTCGCGCGGGATGGCCCTGGCGATCGCGCCATTGGTCGAGCCGCTGTCGATGAACAGGGTCTGTCCGCGCGAAAGCAGTGCCACGGTCGCGCGGGCCAGCCGCGTCTTTTCTTCGACCGCATGGCCGGCGCGCAGGCCGACCGGCGTGGCCGCGAAGGGTGCGGCCGCGAAGGGTGCGGCCGCGACCGCGCCGCCATAGACGCGGCGGCACTGCCCGGCCTTGGCCAACTCCCTGAGGTCGCGGCGAACCGTGTCTTCCGAAACGCCGAAGCGGCCTGCCAGCTCGCCGGCCAGCACCCTTCCCTCGACGGCCAGGCGATCGCGAATAATTTGATGCCGCTCATCGGTCAGCATTGCATGATCCTGTTTTTTCATGCACGTTCTTGCACGATTTGCATGTTTGTGCAAGATGTCGGCATGTCAAACAGTGACAACCGTCGACTCTCTTGCCTTGAAAGCATCTTCATGACCTTTGGCCTCCGCCTCGCTCCGCAACACCGGGTCTACGCCGGTTTTGCGATCTATTCGTTCGCCATGGGTCAAATCTTCCCGCGGCTGCCCGACATCAAGCACGCCATGGGCATCGGGGACGGCACGCTCGGGCTAAGCCTGATCGGGACGCCAATCGGCACCTTGACCGCGCTGACGCTGGCGGCGCCGATCCTGGAGCGCATCGGCTTCCGCCGCGCGCTGCTCGGGCTGGTGCCGCTTTTGTCGGTTGTCTTTGCCATTGCCGTGCATGCGCCTGGGCCGCTTGCGCTGTTCCTGATGCTGTTTCCGGTCGGCCTGATGATCGGCAGCGTCGAGATCATTCTCAACGTCGAGGCCGACAGAACCGAATTCCTGCTCAAGCGCCGGATCATGAACCGGGCGCATTCGTTCTGGAGCATTGGCTTTTTCGGCGCTGGCCTGTTCGGCGCCGCGCTTGCGCATCTCGGCATATCGCCGCAACTGCACCTGGCGATTGTCGTACCGATGGTTGCGACAGGAATCGCGCTGTTTCTCGGCGGTTACGAACCGGCGCCGAGCCGCTTCGCCGGCAATGACGAGACGGCGCCAAGGCTGGCGCGGCCGACGCTGCCTATCCTCGTTCTCGTCGCGGTGACGCTGTCGGCGATGCTGATGGAAGGCGCCAGCATCGACTGGTCGGCAATCTACATGCGCACCGTGTTCGATGCGGGCCCTTTCGTCGCCGGTTTCACGGTGGCGCTGTTTGCATTCTCGCAAGCGGCCACGCGCTTCTTTGCCGACTCCTTTGTCGACCGCCACTCGCCTAGCGGCGTGGCGCGGGTGCTGCTGGCGACGATGGCGGTCGGCGTGCTGCTCGTCTTCTTCTCGCCTGCCCCGCTCGTATCGATGCTGGGCTTTGCGCTACTTGGCATTGGCAGCAGCGCGATCTTTCCGCTGGCGATCTCGGCGGCGGCCCAACGCACGGACCGCTCCGCGGCAATCAATGTCGCGGCGCTGTCGCAGATCTCCTTCGTCGCCTTCCTGCTCGGCCCGCCGTTGCTCGGCTTCGTCTCCGACCATTGGGGCATCCGCTCGGCCTTCGGTATCGGCATTCCGTTCATCATGCTCAGCCTGCTGACCGCCGGCTCGCTTGGCCGAAGGGCGTCCCGCCCGGCCGCACAAGCGGGTGAAGCTTTGACGAGGGCTCACGAAGCCTGAACGGCCCTACCTGAAAGCCACACACCTGTTAGCGGCGGGATAAGCCACTGGCATTGGCCACATCGATGGTTCAGAACTGTGGAGCCACCTAAGCAACGGTTTCGTATGTCCTCCATCCGCCCGCTGATCCCGCTCCTCATCGCCGCCGGCATCCTGCTTGGCGGCAACGGGCTGCAGGGCACGCTGATCGCGCTGCGCGGCGCGCAGGAAGGATTTTCGGCCTCCGACATCGGCCTGATGGGTACGTTCTATTTCGCCGGCTTCCTGTTGGGGTGCTTGGCCGTCACCCGTATCCTCAAGGCAGTCGGCCATGTCCGGACGTTTTCAGCGCTCGCCGCCATCGCCGCTGCCAGCACGCTGCTCCTGGTGCTGGTGATCGATCCGGTGATGTGGTGCGCGGTGCGCTTTGCCGGCGGTTTCTGCTTTGCCGGCCTGTTCACCGTCATGGAAGCCTGGCTGAACTCCGGCGTCGAAAACAAGGATCGTGCGCGGGTGCTCGCCGTCTACCGCATGGTCGATATCGGCTCGGTGACCGGCGCACAGTTCCTGATCCCGATCTTCGGCCCCGGCGGCTTTGCCATCTTCGCCATCATGTCGATGATGATCACGCTGTCGCTGGTTCCGGTGTCGCTCGGCGACCGCTCCAACCCGACGCCGCCGGAAGACGTCAAGCTCGATCTCGCCCGCGTCTGGCGGATTTCGCCGCTCGGCTGCTTCGGCTGCATCTGCGTCGGCGTCACCAACAGCGCCTTCCGCACGCTGTCGCCGGTCTATGCCGAACAGATCGGCATGTCGGTCGCCGATGTCGTCACCTTCGTCAGCGTCGGCATCTTCGGCGGCGCCCTCATCCAGTATCCGCTGGGCTACCTCTCCGACCGCTGGGACCGGCGCGCGGTGCTTTTGGCCACGACATGCGGCGCCATGTTCGCGGCGCTGGCGCTGGCCTTCGTCGCCGGCGCCGATCCGACCCTCAATTTGATCATCGTCTTCATCTTCGGCAGCTTCGCCATGCCGCTCTATTCGCTGTCGGCGGCGCATTCCAACGACCGCGCCGACAAGGGCGAGTTCGTGCTGATCAATGCCGCCTTGATGCTGTTCTATTCCTTCGGCGCCATCGGTGGCCCCTTCGCGGCCTCGACGGCTATGCAATATTTCGGACCGGGCGCCCTGTTTGTCTTCAGCGCAGTCGTCTACGCCACCCTCATCGCCGTCATTCTCTACCGCATGCAGGTGCGCGGCAGCGTGCCGGCGGGCAAGCGCAGCCGTTTCACGGCGCTGCTGCGCACGTCAACCGTCTTCGCGCGGCTGGCGCGCAGAAATGGCGATTCCGACGGATCGGCGGATACTTGACCGAAGGGCGGCTTGACGAAAGCGCCCATGGCTGAAATTGAAAGAGAACCTTACCCGTTACTAAAAAAGCGATTTGATGCACGTCATCACCACCCAAAATGAGCTCGAGTCCGTTCTCGCCGCTTTTGAAAAGTCGGATTTCGTCACCGTCGACACCGAATTCATCCGCGAAACGACATTCTGGCCGATTCTGTGCCTGATCCAGATGGCGGCACCAGGCGTCACCGCGCTGATCGACCCGCTGGCGCCCGACATCAACCTCGCCCCATTGTTCCGGCTGATGGCCAATGAAGCGGTGGTCAAGGTTTTCCATGCCGCGCGCCAGGACATTGAAATCATCGTCCATCTCGGCGATCTGGTGCCGCATCCGGTGTTCGACACCCAGGTCGCGGCCATGGTCTGCGGCTTCGGCGACAGCGTCTCCTACGATCAGCTGGTGCAGCGCATCACCGGCGCACGGCTCGACAAATCCTCGCGTTTCACCGACTGGCGCCACCGGCCGCTGTCGGACAAGCAGCTCGACTATGCGCTGGCCGACGTCACCCATCTGATCGACGTCTACAAGCATCTCAGCGCCGAACTGGAGCGGGAAAACCGCGCCCATTGGCTGAACGAGGAAATGGAGGTGCTGACTTCGCGCGAGACCTACGATCCGCACCCCGAGGATGCCTGGAAGCGGCTGAAGATGCGGCTGCGCAAGCCGCAGGAGCTGGCGATCGTGCAGACGGTGGCGGCATGGCGCGAACGTGAGGCGCGCGAGCGTGACGTGCCGCGCGGCCGGGTGCTCAAGGATGACGCCATATACGAGGTCGCCCAGCAGGCGCCGCGCGATGCGGCAGCCCTTGGCAAGCTGCGCACGACGCCGAAAGGCTGGGAGCGTTCGTCGACGGCTACCGCATTGCTCGGCGCGGTCAACACGGCGCTCGCTTTGCCCCGCGAAGAGATGCCGAAGCTGCCCAAGAGCTTTCAGCCGCCCGAAGGCTCCAATGCCGCCTCCGAGCTGTTGAAAGTGCTGTTGAGGATCGTCGCCGAGAAGGAAGGCGTCGCCTCGAAAGTGCTTGCGTCCAGCGATGACATCGACCGCATCGCCGCCGAGGGCGAGGATGCCGACGTGCCGGCCCTGCAGGGCTGGCGACGCGCCGTGTTCGGCGAAGCCGCACTGAAGCTGGTGCGCGGCGAAATCGGCATCAAGTTCGACAAGCGCAAGATCGCGGTGTTCGTTTGGTAGACCCCCACCCGGCCCCGGTGCGCGGAGCGACCCTCCCCACGAGGGGGAGGGTAAACGACTGCCCTACACCGCTCCGAGCAGGTGTAGCGCGAACCAGATCCATGCCAACAAGAGAATGATCGCGCCGACGTAGAAGGCGCGGCTGCGAAACCGCAGATTGTTGCTGGTGAGGTGGACCCAGGCGTGGCCATAGCGGGAAATCACGAAAATCCACATCAACGCCAGGGTCAGATAATTGACGCCATTGGTCGCGTGCAGCGCCAGGCACAGCACATAGAACAGCACCGGCAGTTCGAACTGGTTGATGAGATTGTTGGCAACCGTGACGCTCGACCCGGGCTCGGTCGTGCGCACCTTGTATTGACCGACCTTGGCCTCGCCCGATTTGACCGCGCCGTAGCGGCGCCGGCCCATCACGACATAGACGATATAGACGAGCAACACCTGCGCCAGCATCGGCCAGAAAATCGCGGTCTGGCTCATGGCGTTGCCCCTGCTCTGTCGTTCATGCCTGTGGACGCCGCTGGGCGGCAAGGATCAAAAACGCGATGACGATGACGGGGATCGCCAGCAGCGCGAATTTGGTGACGATCAGCGACGAGGCGAAAGACAGAGAATCCGGGTTGGCCGACAGCGCATCGGACAGAAGCCGCGCCACCGCAATGTTCTGGGCGTAGTCGGCGCACGTGTAGGGCAGCACGATGACCAGCGCGAACAGTGCCTGAAGCTGCACCGGCATGGCACGAAAACTCTTCAGCCGCCGTCCGGTTGCCAGGATCAGGCTGACCATGGTCAGCGACAGCAGCGCCGGGAAGAGAAGGTCGAAAGTCAAATAGTGCCAGACCAGTATGATCTCGCTGCCGCGCCGGCCGAGTGCCGTCAGCCAGGCCATGCCCTCGTCGGGCGTGAACCCGCCAAGGCGCACGTCGAGCGACGGCAGGCCACCGCTCAGCCGGCGGAAATAGAAGAATTCCAGCAGCGTCATGATGATGAAAACCGCCGCGGCGGCAAAGCACAGCGCGCCGGCATGGCGCGCCAGCCGCAGCACGATCGTCGCCTGGTGGCGCCAGAGCATGTACCGCTCTGGCTGCCGGTCAGGCTCCGCCAGGATAGTTCGGGCTTTCGCGGGTAATCGTGACGTCATGGGCGTGGCTTTCACGAAGTCCGGCGTTGGATATGCGCACAAAGGTGGCGCGTTCGCGAAAATCGGCAAGGTCGCGGCCACCGACATAACCCATAGCGGCTTTTAGCCCGCCCGCAAGCTGGTGCAGCACGCCAGACACAGGTCCCTTGTAGGGCACCTGCCCTTCAATGCCTTCCGGGACCAGTTTCAGCGTGTCGCGAACCTCGGCCTGGAAGTAGCGATCGGCCGAGCCGCGCGCCATTGCGCCGACAGAGCCCATGCCGCGATAGGCCTTGAAGGAGCGGCCCTGGTGCAGATAGACCTCGCCCGGGCTTTCATCGGTCCCGGCGAGCAGCGAGCCGATCATGGCCGCACTGGCGCCGGCGGCAAGCGCCTTGGCCAGATCGCCCGAATATTTGATGCCGCCGTCGGCGATGACCGACACGCCTGATCTATGCGCCGTCTCGACCGCCGACATGATCGCCGAAAGCTGCGGCACGCCGACGCCGGCGACGATGCGCGTGGTGCAGATCGAGCCCGGGCCGATGCCGACCTTGACGGCATCGGCGCCGGCGTCGATCAGCGCCTGCGTGCCTTCGGCGGTGGCGACGTTGCCGGCCAGGATGCGGACGGAATTGGAAAGCTTCTTGGCCCGCGTCACCGCATCGAGCACGCGCTGCGAATGGCCATGCGCGGTGTCGATGACCAGGAGGTCGACACCGGCATCGATCAACCGCTCGGCGCGCTCGAAGCCGTCATCGCCGACGCTGGTGGCGGCCGCCGCCCGCAGGCGCCCCTGGGCATCCTTGGTGGCGTGCGGGTTGAGCTGCGACTTCTCGATGTCCTTGACGGTGATCAGGCCGACGCAATTGCCGGACTTGTCCACGACGACGAGCTTTTCGATGCGGTGCTGGTGCAGCAGCCGCTTGGCCTCGTCCTGGTCGACATTCTCCTTGACCGTGATCAGGTTCTCACGGGTCATCAATTCGTAAACTTTCTGCCCCGGATCGGAGGCGAAGCGCACGTCGCGGTTGGTCAGGATACCAACCAGGCGGCCGATCTTCTGGCCGCCGGTGCCGCCATTCTCGACAACCGGAATGCCCGAGATGGAATAGGTGCGCATCAGCGCCAGCGCGTCGGCGAGCGTGGCGTCGGGGCCGATGGTGACCGGATTGATGACCATGCCCGATTCGAACTTCTTGACCTGGCGAACCTGCTCGGCCTGTTCGGCCGGCGAGAAATTGCGGTGGATGACGCCGATGCCGCCGGCCTGCGCCATGGCGATGGCGAGCCGCGCCTCGGTGACGGTGTCCATGGCGGCCGACAGGATCGGCACGTTGAGGTCGATGTCGGTGGCGATGCGGGTGCGGATGTCGGTCTCACCGGGCATGACCTCGGAATGACCGGGCTGCAACAGCACGTCGTCAAAGGTCAGCGCCAGCGCGCCGGTGGACGTTTCGATGATTTTTGCCATGGCCAGTCCTCGGATACGAAAAGCGCTGGGAGAATACAAAAAGCGCTGAACCGAAATGGACAGCGCCGACTCGTTTCTTCCCTTTCAGGATTGGCGCTGGCTGGTAACACGTCGCGGCGCCGATGAAAAGCCGGTCATCTCCTATTCGGCGGACCTGCCCAGGAGAGCGTCGATTTTCGCCAGTTTCATCCTTTGTGCAGAAACGCAGCAACGCCTCTTGTCCGCGCGCGGTCGCACAAAAGTGACAGCAAATTAATGCGACATCGCGCCTGAGGCGTGATAACCGCCGGTTCGTATCGCTTGCCCCGCCTTTTCATTGCCTGGATTGGTCGGCACGCAATTTTTGGCCAGTTCGGACGCGTTCGTTGAACCGCATCATTCCGCTCATTCTGGCGGTCGCCTTGTTCATGGAAAACATGGATTCGACCGTCATTGCGACATCGCTGCCGGCGATCGCCGTCGACATCCACACCAGCCCGATCGCGCTCAAGCTGGCGCTGACCGCCTATCTGGTGTCGCTGGCCATCTTCATTCCGATCAGCGGCTGGATGGCCGACCGGTTTGGCGCCAAGACCATTTTTCGCGCCGCGATCGGCGTGTTCATCGTCGGCTCGGTCTGCTGCGCTGTCTCCAATTCACTGCCGGCCTTTGTCGTCTCGCGCTTCCTGCAAGGCATAGGCGGCGCCATGATGACGCCGGTCGGCCGCCTGGTGCTGGTGCGCGCGACGCCGAAGAGCGAGCTGGTTGCCGCCATGTCATGGCTGACGGTGCCGGCGCTGGTCGGACCGCTCGTCGGACCACCGATAGGCGGCTTCATCACCACCTATTTCACCTGGCACTGGATTTTTCTGATCAACGTGCCGATCGGCCTGATCGGCATCTGGCTCGCGACACGCTTCCTACCGCAAACCGACTCGATGGAGACGCCGCCGCTCGATTTCGTCGGTTTCGTGCTGAGCGGGCTGGCGGCCTCCGGCGTCGTCTTCGGCCTGTCGGTGGTCAGCCTGCCCTATCTGCCGCCGGCGACCGGCCTCATCACCGTGGCGGTCGGGCTGATTTCCGGCGTGCTCTACCTCCTGCATGCACGGCGCGCCAAGAACCCGCTACTGGCGCTGGAACTGTTCCGCAACCAGGTGTTCCGCTCCTCGGTGCTCGGCGGCTCGCTGTTTCGCATCGGCATCGGCGCGGTGCCGTTCCTGTTGCCCCTGATGTTCCAGATCGGCTTCGGGCTGACGCCGTTCCAGTCGGGCATGATCACCTTCGTCTCGGCCATCGGCGCCATTGGCATGAAGTTCGTCACCGCGCTGATCTTCCGGCTCGCCGGCTTCCGCCGGGTGCTGATCTCGGGCTCGCTGATCGCCGCCGCATCGATCGCCATATACGGCCTGTTCACGCCGGAGACGCCTTACGCGCTGATGCTGGCCATATTGCTGGTCGGCGGGTTTATCCGCTCGATGTTCTTCACCGGCGTCAACGCGCTCTCCTATGCCGAGGTGACGGCTGAAGACACCAGCAAGGCAACGCCGATCACGGCGGTGTTCCAGCAGTTGTCGATCGCGCTCGGCGTGGCGCTGGCCGGCGGCATCCTGGAAGTCTCGACCTCGATCCATGGCGGACCGCTGGCGCTCGGCGATTTCCACATCGCCTTCTTCATCGTGGCGGCGGTGTCGGCGGCAGCGTCCGTGTCATTCATGCGGCTGGCGCCGGATGCCGGCAATGCCGTGTCGGGACATGGCCGGCTGACGACGCCGAAGACGCTGGAGCCGGTGAGCACGGCTGGGAAGTAAGGGGCGAGCGCCCCTCATCACTTCGTTCATCCTAGGGCGAAGCGACTCAAAGCGTCGCGAAGACCCTAGGATCCATTCCGTGATCTTGATCGAAGGATGCAGCGGCACAGAATTCTGCAGCGTTTTCAACGCGTTAACGTCACGGCATGGATCCTAGGGTCTGCGCTGCGTCGCTTCGCTCCTTGCTTCGCCCTAGGATGACGATGCCACTGGTGGCTCTCTGCCCTTAAAATCCTTCGCCAGCAAATACAGTTCCACCGACTCATCCCGCGACGCCGGCGGCTTCACGTGGTGCACCGAGCGGAAGTTCTTCTTGAGCATCGACAGCAGTTCGTTTTCGGCGCCGCCTTGAAACGTCTTGGCCAAAAAGTGCCCGCCCGGCTTCAGCACCGACAGCGCGAAATCGGCGGCCACCTCGCACAAATGCATGGTGCGGATGTGGTCGGTTCGCTTGTGGCCGGTGGTCGGCGCGGCCATGTCGGACAACACGACATCGGGGTCGCCGCCCAGCGCCTCGGCGAGCTTTTGCGGCGCATCGGGGTCAAGGAAGTCCATCAGCAGCACCGGCGCACCCGGCACCGCATCCATTTCGAGATAGTCGATGCCGATGACATGTGGATTATCAGCCGTCGATTTCGTCCTCGCGGCCGCCACCTGGCACCAGCCGCCGGGGGCCGCACCGAGATCGATGACCTTCATGCCGGGTTTCAGCAGATGATGCTTGTCATCGATCTCGATCAGCTTGTAGGCCGCGCGCGAGCGATAGCCGTCGGCCTTGGAGCGCTGGACATAGGGATCATTGATGTGGCGCTGCAGCCAGCGGCGCGACGATTCCTTCAGGCCGCTCTTCTTCTTGATCCGCGTCTTGAGGACACGAATGCTGGCGGAGCCCGGCTTTTCCGGCTTCTTGGTCACTGTCGGCCCCGCCCACTGTTGCGCCAGACGCCGTCATCGGCCATCAGCTCGCTCAAAATGCCTTCGCGTAAGCCCCGGTCGGCGACGCGCAGCCGCTCCGACGGCCACACCGCACGGATGGCTTCCAGGATAGCACAGCCGGCCAGCACCAGGTCGGCACGGTCGGCGCCGATGCACGGGTTGGCGCAGCGCTGCTGGAAATCCCAGCCAACCAGTTTTTCGACCATGCGGTCGACGCTGTCGCGGTCCATCCACAGCCCATCGACGCGGCGGCGGTCGTAGCGTTCGAGATCGAGATGGACGCCGGCCAGCGTCGTCACCGTGCCGGATGTGCCCAGCAGATGGAATTTCGGACTGGCCAGCACATGGCTCAGCCGGTCGCGGCCGTCGAAGGACTTTAGCCGCACCGCGACATCATCGACCATGGCGGCAAAGATCTCGCGCGTCACCGTGCGGCCGCCAAAGCGCTCGGCCAGCGAGACAACGCCGACCGGCAGCGACGTCCACGACACGATGTGGTTGGCAAGCCGCGGCGAGCGCTGGCCGGTGAGGTCGATCAGCGCGATTTCGGACGAGCCGCCGCCAATGTCGAACAGCACCACGCCTTGCGTGTCGCGCTCGACCAGCGAGCCGCAGCCGGATACAGCAAGCCGCGCCTCGGTCTGGCGATCGATGATTTCCAACTTCAACCCCGCCTCTCGTTCGACGCGCTGCAGGAATTCGACGCCATTATCGGCGGTGCGGCAAGCCTCGGTGGCGATCAGCCGGGCCTTGCGGATCTTGCGGTTGCGCAATTTGTCACCGCAGATTTTAAGCGCCTCGACGGCGCGGTCCATCGCCGCCTGGCTCAGGTGCCCATTCGCCGTCAGCCCCTCGCCCAGCCTGACGATGCGCGAGAAGGCGTCGATGACGCGGAACTGGCCATGGCGCTGCGGCACCGCGACCAAAAGCCGGCAATTGTTGGTGCCGAGATCGAGCGCGGCAAACACCGGCAGTTCCTGCATCGGCGGCCGATGCATGGGCTGTTCCGGTCGGGGTTGTGGGGCCGAGGGCAAAGGCACGGGCGCTGGAGCGGCCGGGCCGACGGAGGCCGGCGCACCGACCGCCGCGGCCGTTGCGAGAGGGCTGTCGTCGCGCGCAAAAACCTTGCGCCCACGCCGGCGCTTGCGCCGCTTTCTCGCCTTGCCGCGCTGATGCTGGGCGTCGCCGGCCTGTCCGTTGCCGGACTGGGGCCCCGCCTGGCGGGGCCGCCCGGCGGATGGGCTTGGCCCGCCTGATGGCGGCGAAGCCCTGGACACGCCCACTTCCGGCGCGCCAGCGCCGGTGTCGTGGTCTTCCACTTCAGTTCCTTCCGGCGCCGCGCGAACCGGTAAACCGGACGCAGCAGGCGCTTCAATCTTTTAAGTTGCCGCCAGAGTAGCAGCGCCGGACCGGATCACCAAGAGCAAGGACTCAAATTTTGCCGGCTGCGTCCTGCCAGATCCCCGCTGCTTTGCAGCGTCCCGGCGTTCGCTAGCCTTTCATCTTGCCACTGGCACGGCGAATTCGCCGTTGGCGAACCGGCTGCTCACCCTTGCCGGTTGAATAGCCGGCTTCAATGAGGCATTTCTGAAATGAGGGGGAATTGGTGAATCGCGGACGTTTTAACGCCCGCCTGGGCGATGGGCAGCAACACATGACGACAACTGCATGAATTGGGGGGCCACGAATTGGAAGCGCTATCTGTGGCCGGTCATCGGTGTCGCGGCGGTCATCGGGTCGCTGTTGTTGCTGTGGCATGAACTGCGCGGCATCTCGATCGACGATGTCTGGGACGGCATATCCGCCATCCCGACGCGCGGCTGGATGCTTGCGGCGCTGAGCTCGGTGGTCGCCTACGCCTCGCTTGCCGGCTACGACCACATTGCCCTTCTACATATCGGCAAGAAGGTGTCGTGGCTGTTCGTCACCTTCTGCTCCTTCACCACCTACGCGCTGTCGCACAATATCGGCGGCTCGGTGTTTTCGGGCGCCGTGATCCGCTACCGCGCCTACGGCACCAGGGGGCTGACCGGCCAGGACGTCGGCATTCTGGTGGCAATCTGCTGGATCACCTTTGTGCTCTCCAGCATTCTGGTCGGCGGCCTGGTGCTGGTTTTCGAGCCACAAATCATCGACCGCTTTTCCGGCGCCCCGCACCACGGGTTGGCGATCGCCGCCGGCATCGCTTTGCTGATCCTGGTCGGCGCCTACATCTTCGGCAGCTGGCTGCATCTGAAGCCGCTGAAAATCGCCGGCTTCCAGCTGCACTATCCGGCGCTGCCGATCGTGGCGCGGCAATTGCTGATCGGCCCGATCGAGCTTCTGGCGGCGGCGGCGATCATCTTCTTTGCCCTGCCCGTTGCCGGCAATCCCGGCTATTTCGTCATCCTCGGCGTGTTCCTGGTGTCGTTCTCGGTTGCGCAGATCTCGCACGCGCCGGGCGGGCTCGGCGTGTTCGAGGTCGTGTTCCTCGCCGGCCTGTCTGATATGGACCCGGTCGGCGTGCTGGCGGCACTTCTGGTGTTCCGGCTGTTCTACCTGATCATCCCGCTGCTGATCGCGCTCGGCGTGGTGCTGTTCTTCGAGCACTCGCAATACAGCCGGACGGAGAGTTGAGGATCATTGGGTGCGGCGCGCCACCCCGGCGTAATTGCCCCTATGAAACGCTGTGATTGAAACGCAGCTTAGGCTTGACTATTTTCCGGCGGCGGCTACAAGGCACGCGCGGCTGCTTCGGCGGCCCACCAGCGCGACAGCGCCTGCTGGGGAATAGGTTAACGGTAGACCCACGGACTCTGACTCCGTTAGTCCTGGTTCGAATCCAGGTTCCCCAGCCAAGGCACGTCATGCCCACTGACAGCCAGTACATCCTCGAACGCATCAGCCAGGGATGCGTGACGCTTACCGAGGACGCGTTCGTCATCGACAGGTTAGTCAAGTATGTCGGCAACGGCAGGATCCGCTGGCATGTCGAATTGCGTAGGCACCGCATCGAACTGACGACCGGCCAGATCAAGAAGCAGCCGACCTTTCGCAGGAAAATCCTCGAACAGGCTGGCGTGCTGCCGCCGCAGCGTACCGGGGCCGACTACCGGCGATGGGCTCTCGATCTGAGGCGGAACGCCATCGAGCTTCCCTGGCGGGACAGGCCGGTCGATGCCGGTTTTGCCATCGACAGGCTGACCAGCCACGGCGATGGGCGCTGGACGGTGGAATACCAGGGCAAGGCGATAAAATTCACGACGACCAAACTGCGCAGGCAGCTCAGCTTCCGTAAACGCATGCTGGCCAAAGCCAAGGTGCTGCCGCCCGAACTGGCCCCAGCCGCTTATCGAAAGTGGATGGGCTGGCTTATTCAAAACGCCACTGAGGCGGCACCACAGGCCGGCGAAATCTTGATGACGGAGAAAAGCTGGCTGGACGACCTGCCGGAGCTGGCCGGCTGGCAAGATGAGGCGCCGCCCGAGAATTGATTGGGTTCCAATGATGTCATGCGCCGCTGGCGTGCGATCCGGTCGACGCTGTTGGGCACTTCACGTAAACAAGCTAAGATCGGTCCCGGCAGGGAGGACTTATGCAATGGCCGAACGAGAGGACAGAGATATCAGGGAATCGCGCCGCATCCTCCGGGACATCAAGCAACAGAACGGCCCGGCAGGCTTTAGTCGTCTCCCTTACGAGGACCGGTTGCTTAGCCTGAGCGAGAAATATCCTGATCAGATCGTACGGTATTGGCCAGTTGGCCTTATCGTTGTCTTTGGACTCCTCGCCCTGTTGATCTATTTCGCCTAGCGCAGTGGGCATTGCCCTCGGTGCGCTTTGACGAGGTTCCTCGGCATCCCAACGCGGATCTATCCGCATTTTAACTAATGTAGACAATTTAACTAATGTAGACAATCCTCACGGAGAACGTTCTCCCGGCTGGTGAGCAGTGTGGAATGGACTAACCTTGTGGATGAGGATGAGCTTCCGGCACCCAGCCGATCAGGCCGCTGGCGCACAATAGCTTTGGCGGCACTCCAAATCGTCCCACCGGTCATTTCGGTGGGATGCGCCATCATGGCCGGCTATTTCACCTATGGCTTCAAACAACAAGCCGCCCGCGGACATGGCCGCTTTGGCCGTGTCGATCATGAAATCCGGCGATGCCTCTCCGGAACTGCGCGATTGGGCAGCGGACGTTCTGGGGATACAGACCGATATCGGAATGCCTGCCAAAACTGCCCAGCAATAATCGCCTACCCGCCTCATATTCCTCCGGCGGCAATTTGGTCGCCGCCCAAATCAGCGGCCGGCGCCGCTCATTCAAGAGATGGCCTGAGGAGGCGCCGGCCAGGCGGGCATTGGGGTACCCGCCGACGCTACATTAGCATTCACGCATAGATTTGGTATGGCGCGAACGCGGAAGTGCCTTCACAGCAGCATTACCGCAATTTTTCCCAAGACCAGGAACCCGCAACGGTGCAAGGGTTGGAACGCCCAGCGTTTCGGCGCGGCTTGCCTGGAGACAATCATGGCGACGTTTCTTACCGCTCTCGCATCCGAAGGTCCGCCAGCCGACCGGCCGAAAGACATGGACCTGTATGGATGGTTGATCGGCAGTTGGGACATGGAGACGCTCCACCACCGCAACGACGGCACAATTCAGAAATGGGATGGCGAGTGTCACTTTGGTTGGGTGCTCGAAGGCCGCGCCATTCAGGACATCTGGATCAGGCCCAGGCGCCCTGCCCCGTCCACCATGTATGGCACGACCTTGCGCGTCTTCGATCCCGGGATCGGTGGCTGGCACATTATCTGGAGCGATCCGCTCAACCAGGATTACTCGCGCCAGATCGGGCGGGCCGAAGGCAAGGACATCGTCCAGATGGGCGCCGACTCGCGCGGCCTGCAGGCGCGGTGGCGGTTCACCGAGATCACCGCCGACAGCTTTCACTGGATCGGCGAGGAGAGACGCGCGGAGAGCGACCCCTGGCGCGTGACCTATGAACATTTCGCCCGCCGGGCGGGTTTCTGAAGCACGCCTGCGCGTTCCGCCCTCGTGCCCTTGCGCAACGCTCGATCATTTTCCCAACCGGCGCGATAACCCTCGTCCCGGTCGACGCCCCCGGCGAGAGCACGAAGGCGGTGGTCCCGCCGCCTGCCCCGCCCGCGAAAGGCAACAGCGCGCATACCGGCGTTTGAGCGAAAGACGGAAGCTTACTCCGCCGCTTTCGTAGCCTGCGATGCCCCTGATCGAGAGGAAATCCTCGAGCCTGTATCCGGCGTATTCGGCCGTTGCCGGATTGCTTTGCGCCGCCCGACCGGCAGCCTGCGCCAGCCGGGATGGTTGATGCAGACATTGTGGTGCGCATGGCGGGCGAGGTACGACCATAGATTAGCGATAGCTCAATTAACACCAAACGAGTATCTCAAAACCCGCCGGTACAAGCGCGCCCAAGAACCTTCATATGTACTGAGCGCGAACAGAGGCTAGACAAGCGAAGATTCCAATAGCATTGTTGGCACTGGGACGGGGCTCGACCGGCAAACGCAAACGATGCTTGTCGGTGGTTGGCAACAGCTAAACCGTACGGCCGTAATTGCCACGGCTGCGAGACCAAGGAGTCCCAAGGATGCCGAACCCAAGCCAAACCAGCGATCAATGGTGGGTCAACGACCAGACGCCGGACAACCCGTACGGCAAAAGCGAAGATTACGGGGCCTTCCTCACCTACCTTGGAGCGCTGGACCGGTCGATAACGCCGGCGATCGCGGCGGGAACGCTGAGGATCAATGTCTCCGAGCTCAATGACCATCCCGAATACAAGGCCGCCGCGATCGGCGCCTTGCAGATGTGGGCCAGTGTCACCCCTTTGAAGTTCGAAATCGTCGACAATGCACCATACAACAGCGCAACGGACTGGATGCAGGTTGTCAGCCCCGAACTGGGCGAAGAGGACGACGGCAGCGCCTATTCCAACGACCGCTATGTCAGCATCGGCCAGCGTTTCCACGACACCGAGGTCAACAAGACGGATATTGGCGGCTATGTCTTCGATTCCTTCATCCATGAATTCGGTCATGAGTTCGGCCTGAACCACCCCGGGCTCTACAATTACAGCGGCCCCGGCGGCGTACAGATCAATTATCTGAACAATGCGACCTGGACCTACGACCGTCAGCAATACAGCGTCATGTCCTATTTCGACGGGATCGATGTCGGTGAAACCAGCCGCTGGTCGGCGTCAACGCCGATGATGGCCGACATCGAGGCAGTCATCCGCCGCTTTTTCTCCACCGTCGACGAGAACGGCGTGCGCACCTATCAGCATATCGACCTCAACACGGGCGACAACGTCTACGGCTTCGGCAGTGCCGTGGACGGCTACCGGCTGACCTCCTCGGGCATGCAGCACGATATCGGTTTTGTCATCCATGACACCGGAGGAACCGACACGATCGACTTCTCCGGCTCGACGGCCGGCACGATCCTCGATTTGCGCGCCGGGCAGTTCTCCAGCGTCAACGGCCATAGCAACAATGTGTCGATCTTTGCCGGGCACAACGCCGACGGCACCGACTATTACATCGAGAACGGCATCGGCAGCAGCTATGACGACGTCCTGATCGGCAATGACGGAGCCAACGTGCTGGATGGCCGCGGCGGCGGCGACCGCATGGCCGGCAATGACGGCGACGACACCTACTTCGTCGATTCCCTCGACGACATCGTGCGCGAGGAAGCGAATGGCGGGAATGACACGGTCGTTCTGCTGAACCGGAACTTGAATATCCGGAAAATCGCCAACGTCGAACACATCATCTACGCCGACGAGTCGACACTCCAGCCTGGAGACGGCGGCACCGAAACCGCACCGACCATCGGCGACAACACGATGACCAGCGTCATCTTCGGCGACAATGGCAACAATACGCTCGACGGCGGCGCCGGCGACGACACGATCTTCGGTCAGGGCGGCGATGATCTCATCATCGGCGGCCGCGACTCGCTCGCCAGCCGCGACATCAACAACACCATCGATGTCGCCGACCTTCCAGACCAGACCGAGAGCGACGACGGCAATGACACGCTCTATGGCGGCCGCGGCAACGATACGATCCTCGGCGGCCAGGGCAACGACATCCTCGACGGCGGCGACGGCGACGATACGCTGAGCGGCCAGGATGGCGTCGATATATTCAGGGGCGGCGCCGGCGTCGACACGGTCGACTTCAGCAAGGAGAGCCCCTTCCAACTGCTCGTCAACCTCGAGACGAACGTTGCCAATGGCGGCACCGCCACCGGCGACACCTTCTACAGCATCGAAAACCTGATCGGCTCCGATGACCGCATCGACCGTTTCATCGGTACGTCGGCGGCAAATCATTTCTGGGGCCGGGGCGGCGGCGACTATTTCAACGGCGGCGGCGGCAACGACATACTGGATGGCGGCAATGACGGCGACATCCTGTACGGTGAAGCCGGCAACGACACGATCATCGGCGGCGCCGGCCAGGACTATCTGGATGGCGGCGCCGGCATTGATACGGTCGTCTACGAAGGCAGTTCCGCCGGCGTGACGATCGACCTCGCCAATGGCACGGCCAATGGCGGCGACGGCGATGGCCCGGTGCAGATCGTCGGGCGCGGCACCGTTATCCGGCACGACATCCTGGTCGGATTCGAAAACGCCGTCGGGTCGTTCTTCGACGACCATCTCATCGGCAACGCCCAGGCCAACAAACTTTCCGGCGGCGCCGGCAACGACACGCTGACCGGCGGTGGCGGCGCCGATATATTGAATGGCGGCGCCGGCAGCGACACGGCGGACTACGCCGACGCGGCCAGCGGGCAAAACCTCAAACTGGGTGGCGGCAAATCCGGCGGCGACACCTATATCTCGATCGAAAATCTGGCTGGCTCCGGCTTCAACGATCACCTGACCGGCGATGGCGCGGCCAATGTGCTGACCGGCCAGGGCGGCGCCGACAAGATCGACGGCGGCGGCGGCGATGACACCCTGCTTGGCGATTTCGCCTATCAGGGCGATGCTCCGCCACGCCCGGGCATGGGCACCGGCTACGCCACGCTCGGACCGGACGCGACCAACAATTCGGTCTCGACCGCCTTCGACATCTCGAACAACTTCTCGCTGACCGCCGACCCCGACATCTTCGATTCGACGACCACCCTTCACACCACCGTCAATGCCACCGGAAACGGCTTGGGCGGATATTACAGCATCAACCTGGCGGCCGGCACGATCATCACCATCGACATCGATGGCATTGCCGACCCCAATGTCCATGACAGCATCGTCAGGGTGCTGGACAGCGATGGCAATATCGTCGCCCAGAACGACGATGGCGGCAACGACCCCGGCTCCAACAACGGCCGCGATTCGAGCACCAGCTTCATCGTTCAGGAAACCGGAACCTACTATATTGTGGAGGGCGAATGGTCGGACTCCGCTCCTGGCGATGGCTGGGTGGAATCCGTGCCGGAGGGCTCGACTTACAAGCTGAACGTATCGGTCGAATTCCCGCCGGCACCAGCTCAGCCGGGCGTTGCGGGCGCCGATACGCTCAATGGCGGCGGCGGCAGCGACCTTTTGGATGGCGGGCTGGCTGCCGATACGCTGACCGGCGGCGCCGGCGACGACTATTTCCGCTTCTCGACAGAACTCGGGAACGGCAATATCGACTGGATCAAGGACTTCAAGGTCGCCGACGATACGATCCTGCTGGACAACCTCATCTTTGCCAGCGTTGGCGGCGACGGCGCCCTCGCTTTGGGCTCATTCTACAAGAGCGCAGCCGGTGTTGCTCATGATGCCGACGACCGCATCATCTACGACACCGACAGTGGAATATTGTCTTACGACGCCGATGGTTCCGGACAGGGAGCAGCCGTTCAGTTTGCACACCTGAACACAAATCTGGATCTTTCGGCTGCAGACTTCATTGTCATCTAACGCGTTGCCGGGAGGGGTGCCGTCAGGCTCCCCTCCCGCATACCCCAGCGCAGTGAAAAGGGAGAGGACGCGATGACCGACCGCCGCACAGTGTTAATGGCCGCCGGAGTTGCGGCAGTCGCCGCGGCCACCGGGGCGGCGGCAGCGCAATCGCCAGATATTCGCGCGCCAGATATTCGCGCAACAGATATTCGCGGCGCCGTCACCTTTGTGGGCGGCAAGGCTATCCCGGAAGGTCATCTCGAGATCTATCTTGAGGATCCCGCCATTCAGGACAGTGGGCGACGCCGCGCCGCCAAAACCAGCCTCAAGAGCGAGGGCGGCTCAAAGACGATAGAATTTTCCTTGCCCCTGCCCGCAAGCTCGACCGCTTCACCAACGCTGCAGGTCGTTGCGCGCCTGGAGCGTGCGGACGGCTGGCTGGTGGCGCGGGGCAGCGCGCAGTTCCAGGCCGACTTGCCCGTCCATGTCACACTCAAGGCAGTTATCTATTGAAGGGACGAGATGCCATATCCTGATTGCGAGCCTGCATGCAGCTGACGCCATCGACGCCGCTTACGCTGGTCGGAATCCTGGCGTCCTTTCGACGTGCGTTTTCGGGCATCGTCCTGATGAGCGGGGTCGTCAACGTGCTGACCCTGACCGGCTCGTTCTTCATGTTGCAAGTCTATGACCGCGTCGTTCCGGGTCGCAGCGTGCCGACGCTGGTCGGCCTGGCGGTGCTTGCGGGAACATTGTTCGTGTTTCAGGGAGTGCTGGAGCTGATCCGCTCTCGCCTCATGGTGCGGCTGGGACAGGGGTTGGACGCAAAGCTGAGCCCGTCGGTCTATTCGGCGCTGATGCGCCTGCCGCTGCGCGCCAAGCCTTCCGGCGACGGGCTGCAACCCCTACGGGATCTCGATCAGGTCCGCTCCTTTATCGGCAGTGCCGGACCGACCGCTTTGTTCGACCTGCCATGGATGCCGCTCTATATCAGCATCTGTTTCATTTTTCATTTCTGGATCGGCGTTACCGCGCTTGCCGGCGCCGTTGTCCTGTTTGCACTGACGCTTCTGGCCGAATTCCGGACCCGCGGCCCGACAAGGATCGCCGGACAGCACGCGGCCGTTCGCAGCACGTTGGCCGAGGCGACAAGGCGCAATGCCGAAGCCATGCAGGCCATGGGTTTTGGCGGGCGTATCGCCGAGCGGTGGTCTGCCGTCAATGCCGAGTACCTGAACGCCCATGCGGCGGCCAGCGATGTCGCGGGAACGCTTGGCACGATTTCCAAGATCCTGCGGTTGATGCTGCAATCGGCAATGCTGGCGATCGGCGCTTATCTGGTCATCCAGCAAGAGGCGACCGGCGGCATCATGATCGCAAGCTCGATCATGATGGGCAGGGCGCTGGCTCCGATCGAACTGGCGATAGCGCATTGGAAGGGTTTCATTTCAGCGCGGCAAAGCTGGGCACGCCTGAACCAGCTTCTGTCCGCGCTGCCGGAAGGCGCAACCGGCGTGACCCTGCCCGCGCCTGTCAGCGCGCTGGCGGTCGAGAATGTCAGTGTCGCGCCGCCGGGCGAACGCACGCCGGTGGTGTGGGATGCAAGTTTTTCACTGGCCAGGGGAGCGGGCCTGGGGGTCATCGGCCCGAGTGCTTCCGGCAAATCATCGCTGGTGCGTACGCTTGCAGGTGTCTGGCTGCCGGCGCGCGGCGCCGTGCGGCTGGACGGCGCGACGCTTGACCAGTGGCCGGCCGACGAGCTGGGTAAACATATCGGCTATCTGCCGCAGGATGTGCAGTTGTTCGACGGCACGATTGCGCAGAACATCGCCCGCTTCGACCCGGATGCGTCGTCCGACATGGTGCTTGCGGCAGCCAAGGCCGCCGGCGTGCATGATCTCGTCGTGCATCTGGCCGACGGTTACGACACGAAGGTTGGCGAAGCCGGCGCCTCGCTGTCGGCGGGGCAACGGCAGCGTGTCGCCCTTGCCCGCTCTCTCTATGGCGATCCGTTCATGGTCATCCTGGACGAGCCGAATTCCAATCTCGACTCGGAGGGTGAAGTGGCCTTGGCCGCAGCGATCCAGGGCATCAGGGAACGCGGCGGCATCGTTATCGTCGTCGCGCACCGGTCCAGTGTGCTGGCCAATGTCGATACGGTGCTGGTGATGGCCAATGGCCATGTGCAGGCCTTCGGTCCGAAGGACGAGGTGCTGAACAAGGTCTTTCGATCCGCCGCGCCGCTCAAGGTCGTTGCCGCCACGGAGAGAGGCGTTCCGGCATGAGCGAGGACAGATCCGCTTTGCATCATCGGCAGGTCCGCCGCTATCTCGTGGCCGGCGTTGCTACCTGTCTGCTGCTTGTCGGCGGTGTCGGCGGCCTGGCGGCAGTGACCAGGATGTCGGGTGCGGTGATCGCAGCCGGCCGGCTGGTGGTCGATTCCAATGTAAAGAAGGTTCAGCATCCGACGGGCGGCGTGGTCGGCGAGATCAGGGTGCGTGAAGGCGACCGGGTCAAGGCGGGCGATATTCTGGTGCGGCTGGATGAAACGACAACACGCGCCAATCTGGCGATCGTCTCAAAAGGCCTGGATGAGTTTTATGCACGGTTGGCGCGCCTGGAGGCGGAGCGTGACGGCAAGGACACGATCAGCTTTCCGGACGTTTTGACATCGCGGCGCGACGAAGCCGGTGTCGCCGAATCGATGGCCGGAGAACAATCGCTGTTCGATTTCCGGCACCAGGCGCGGTCTGGCCAGCGATCGCAATTGCGCGAACGGATCGCGCAGTTGAAGCAGGAGAGTGCCGGCCTGACCGAGCAGCTGCAGGCGAAACGCCGCGAGATCGAGCTGATCCAGATCGAGCTGGAAGGTGTGCGGTCGCTCTGGCATCGCAAGCTGATAGGAATCGACCGCATGACGGCGCTGGAACGGGACGCGGTGCGGCTCGAAGGCGAGCATGGCCAGTTGACCGCGGGAATTGCCCAGGTGAAAGGCAAGGCGTCCGAGATCGAACTGCAGATCATCCAGATCGACCAGGATCTTCGCAGCGAGGTCGCGACCGATTTACGCGATACCCAGGGAAAGATCTCCGAGTTCGTCGAACGCAAGGTAGCGGCCGAGGACCAGTTGAAGCGCATCGATCTGCGCAGCCCGCAGGATGGCGTGGTGCTGCAGTTGGCGGTGCATACGATCGGCGGGGTCATCACCCCCGGCGAACAGGTGATGCAGATCGTACCGGTGACGGACGACCTGACCGTTGAAGCGCATATCGCACCGCAGGATATCGACCAGGTGACGATGGGCCAGAATGCGATTTTGCGCCTGTCGGCCTTCAATCGGCAAACCACGCCGGAGCTGACCGGGACGCTGTCGCGGATCTCGGCGGATCTCACCATCGAAGAGCGCACCGGAGCAGCCTTCTATGTGGCGCGGGTGACGCTGCCGAAAACCGAGGTCGCCAAGCTGCGCGGGCTGGCGCTGGCGCCGGGCATGCCGGCCGAAGTGTTCTTCCCGACGGGCGACCGGACGATGCTTTCCTATCTGGTGAAGCCGCTGTCGGATCAGATCCAGAAAGCTTTCCGGGAGGAGTGAAGCCGCACCTTTGAGAGCTGAAGCCTCGGGACCGGCTGGTTGCCGGTCCCCAAGGGGTAGCCCCTACTCCGCCGCCTCGTAGCCGGCGATGCCCTTGATCTCGAGGAAATCCTCCAGCCCGTATTCGGCGTATTCGCGGCCGTTGCCGGATTGCTTGTAGCCGCCGAATGGCAGGCCGGCGTCCCATTGCGGATAGTTGATGTAGACATTGCCGGTGCGCATGCGGGCGGCGACTTCGCGGGCCTTCTGGATGTTCTTGGCCTGGATGTAGGACGCCAGCCCATAGACGGTGTCGTTGGCGGTGCCGATCGCCTCTTCCACTGTGTCGTAAGGCATGATCGCCAGCACCGGTCCGAAGATTTCCTCGCGTGCGATGCGCATGTCGGGCGTGACATCGCCGAACACGGTCGGGCGGATGTAATAGCCGCGGTTGAGTTCGGCCGGACGGCCAGGGCCACCGGCAACGAGCGTCGCGCCTTCATCTATGCCGGCCTGGATCAGGTCCTGGATCTTGTCGAACTGGATCTGGCTGACCACCGGGCCGAGCTTGGTACCGGCCGCATCGGCCGGGCCGACGGTCAATTTTTCGGCCGCCGTTTTGGCATAGCCGGCAGCCTCGTCGTGGCGGTCGCGCGGCACGAACATGCGGGTCGGCGCGTTGCAGGACTGGCCTGAGTTGCTGAAGCAGCCGGCGACGCCCTTGCTGACGGCCTTTTCCAGGTCGACATCGGGGAACAGGATGTTGGCCGACTTGCCGCCGAGCTCCTGATGCACGCGCTTGACGGTGTCGGCCGCCGCCTTGGCGACCAGGATGCCGGCGCGGGTCGAACCGGTAAACGACATCATGTCGATATCCGGGTGGCTGGACAGCGCCTGGCCAACGCCGGGGCCGTCGCCATTGACGAGGTTGAAGACGCCCTTGGGAACGCCGGCCTCGTCGATGATCTCGGCAAAGATGATGGCGTCGAGCGGGGCGATTTCGGACGGCTTCAGAACCATGGTGCAGCCGGCGGCAAGGGCGGGACCGACCTTGCAGGTGATCTGGTTCAGCGGCCAGTTCCACGGCGTGATCAGGCCGACGACCCCGATCGGCTCCTTGACGATCAGCGACGAGCCCTTGACGTGGCGGAATTCGAACGACTTCAGCACCTCGGCCATCTTCCGCAGATGTGCCAGGCCGATGCCGACCTGGCTGTCGAGTGCCATCTGGCGCGGCGCGCCCATCTCGCGCGATACGGCCAGCGCCAGATCGGCGCTGCGCTTCTTGTAGACCTCGATTATGCGGTTGAGGATATCCAGGCGCTCCTCGACCGAAGTGAAGCCGAATGTCTCGAAGGCGCGCTTGGCGGCCGCAACCGCCTTGTCAACATCGGCCTTTGAGCCGAGCGAAATCTGCGCGAAAACATCTTCGTTTGACGGGTCGATGACGTCGAGTGTGCTGGGCACGACAGGATCGACCCACACGCCGTCGATATAGAACTGCAGATTGTGTGACACGGGCTTCTCCTCGGGGGATTTCTGAATTGATGGGGGGCGATCGCCAGATCGTCGTATCGGTTCAGGGATAACGATGGGGCAAGAGCGATGTCAAACGCAAGGGCGGGCGATTGAGCCTACGGCTTCAGAAGCGTGTGCCCCGCCGCGACCAGAAGCCCCCTTGCCGCGGCTTCATCCTTGGCTTTGACGAGCAGATGGTCACCATCGAAGGTGGATACCAGAAAAATGCCGAGTTCGCTTTCCGACAATGGCTTTATCACCGACAGGACGATGCCGGTTTCGTCGAAGGCAAAGGGACCTTGGAGTTTCAGGGCGACCCAGTCCCTGTCATGCTTCACCCCGTCCGGCACCCGATCCTGCAGGCAGACAACCGAAAGCTCGTCGTCGGTCCTGGTAATGCTGACGAAGCCCGGTCCTTCGGCCCAGCCGGGAATGCTGTCTTTTGCTTCGAGGCGCGAAACCGCATACCGCCCCGTGAGCGGCTTCAACCGGACCCTGACTGCCATCCGATCCTCCCTGTTATCGGCCATCACCCAGTTTCTTGCTCATATAGACCGTCATGCCGCCCATGAACGGCTCCTCCCGGTCGATCGTATAGCCATGCCATTTGTACAACAACACATTGGCCATGAAGGCGCCATTGGTCAGCAGGCGCAGCTCGAAGCAGCCGGCCTCCAGCGCCTTCTGCTCCGCCCGTTCCAGCAACAGCCGGCCGATTCCCCTGCCCTGCGCCTGTGGCGCGACGCAGACATTCTCGATCCAGAGATGATCGTCGGCCGGCATGGTCTCGATCATGCCGACGATGCGGCCATTTTCGATGGCGAGATCGAACGGATGTTCGGCGACCGCCTTGTCATAGTCGGCGCGCATCGGCAGCGGCTCGCGGCCGATCAGAGGCACCCATTTGGCATAGGCGGCACGCACAATGTCCTTGATGGCGGCAGCGTCCGCCGGTTGGGCCGGCCGAAACAGGATGGAAGAATTGGACATGGCAAAGGCTCCAGACATGAAAACCCCGCCGGCAGACGTCGCGGGCGGGGCTGGAACGAACGAAGCGATTTAGTGTGCCGGTCTTTGTCGTCGCGCCTTGCCGCTCCGCACTGTGCAGAGGCGACGTCGCTGGGCGATGGCGAGCGAGAAAATGGACATGACGCCACGCTGGAGTGCAAGACGCAGAGCGTCAAGCTGCATAACCGAGCCAGTCATCATGTTTGCATGGCACAGGCTAGATTGAAGGCATTGCCGACCGTTCGCAAAAATCGATCATTTCAACAAAAACAATTCGTTGGAAAGATCGATTCTGGAATGACATTCTCCTGAGGTACTTGCGTGGAGAATTGCATTGTCTTCCGCCGCCCAGCTAGCGAACGATGTTCCGATCAGCATGATTTCCGCCGACCTGGCCGTGGGCCGGAAGCGGCTCGGTTCCGTGTGGAATGGCGTCATCCCCGGGATCGTGCTGGTGGCGATGATTACGGGGGTGGCCTTCTCGGCCCATAATGTCTCCGGCTTCGCGCTGTTCAGCCCGATGATCCTCGCCGTCGTCGCCGGCATGATCTATTCCAACGTGCTCGGCACGCCCGCCCACGCCAAGGCCGGCATTGCCTTCTCGCAGAAGCGCCTGCTGCGCTTTGCCATCGTGCTGCTCGGCTTTCAGCTGACGCTCGGCCAGGTCGTCTCCATCGGCGCCGGCGGCGTCGGCATCGTGGCGCTGACCCTTGGCGCGACCTTCGTCTTCACCATTACGCTTGGCCGGCTGATCGGCGTCGACGCCAAGCTGGCGCAGCTGATTGCCGCCGGCACCTCGATCTGCGGCGCTTCGGCGATCGTTGCCACCAACATCGTCACCGATGCGCGCGACGAGGACGTCACTTATGCCGTCGCCTCGATCACGCTGTTCGGCACCGTCGCCATGCTCGGCTTTCCGCTGCTGGCGCCGGTGCTGGGCCTCGACCAGCACGCATTCGGCCTGTGGGCCGGCGCCTCGATCCACGAGGTGGCACAGGTCATCGGCGCCGGCTTCCAGAACGGCGCCCAGTCCGGCGAGATCGCCACCGTCGCCAAGCTGACCCGCGTCGCTATGCTGGCGCCGATGGTCATCGCGCTCGGCCTGATGGCGCGCCGCAAGAGCAATGGCGATCGCCCAAGCGACCAATCCGGTGCGCGGCCGCCGATGCCGTGGTTCGTCGCCGCTTTCATCGCCGTCGTGGCGCTGAACAGCCTGGTTGCCGTGCCGGCCGAAGTGAAGTCGGCCATGGCGTTCGCCACCACCATCATGCTGACCATGGGGCTCGCCGCCATGGGTCTGCAGGCCAACATTTCGCAGCTGCGCTCGCGCGGCCTTCGCCCGCTGGCGCTCGCCTCCTGCGCCTTCCTGTTCATCGGCTGCTTCAGCCTGATGCTGGTGAAGTTCGCTTAATCCTCGAACGAACTCGCCGCGACATAGATCGCGGCAAGCGCCTCGATGCCGGCCTGGTCGTCCTTGTCGAAGCGGCCGGGCGTCGGGCTGTCGAGGTCGATCAGGCCGAAGACGCCGTCATTGTCCCTCAGCAGCACGACGAGTTCCGAGCGCGAGTCGGCGTCGCAAGCGATGTGGCCGGCAAATTCATGCACATCCTTGACCAACATCGACATTTCGAGATCGATGGCGGTGCCGCACACGCCCTTGCCGACGGCGATGCGCACGCAGGCCGGCTTGCCCTGGAACGGTCCAAGCACCAGCTCCTCGTCCGACGCCAGGAAATAGAAGCCGGCCCAGTTGAGATCGGGCACCATCTGGAAGATCAGCGCCGATGTGTTGGCGGCGTTGGCGACGGAGTCGCTCTCGCCTTCCAGCAGCGCCTTCAACTGGGTGGCCAGTTCGCGGTAGAAGGCCGGCTTGTCGGTGCTGTCGATGGTCTGGGCCGCAAACATGGCGTCGTCTCCATTGCCGGCGGGGCAAAAAGCCCGTTACATTTCCTGTCTGCCACCAATGACGCTCCCAGGAAATACACAATTGTGAATACCGACCGTGCCAGCCAAACACACGACCGGGCGCAACCCGCAGCGAGCGAAGGTCCCCTCACCTTCGCCGTTCTGGTCTTTCCCGGCTTTCCGATGATGGCGTTCAGTTCGGTGATCGAGCCGTTGCGCGCCGCCAACGTGCTGGCCAAGCGCGAGTGCTATCGCTGGGTGATCGTCGGCGCCGACCAGGGCACGGTCGAGGCATCCAATGGGGTTGTCATACAACCGGGATTCTCAGCGTTCGGCGCGCCGAAGGTCGATCGCATCGTCGTCTGCTCGGGCGGCAATGCGGACTTGCTTGTCGCCGAGGACGCGGTTGCCTGGATCCGCAGGAGCCTGCGCGCCGGCGCCCATATCGGCGCGGTGGCCGACGCCGCCTTCTTCCTCGCCAGGGCCGGCCTGCTCGACGGTCATGCCTGCACCTTGCACTGGACCAGCCAGGCCGCCTTCACCGAGGCCTTCCCGGATATCGAGCTCCGGCGCGATCTCTATGTCATCGACCGCAAGCGCTTCACCTCGGCCGGTGGCGTCGGCAGCCTCGACATGATGCTGGAGATCATCACCAACGATTATGGCGGCGAGCTCGCGGCGGGCGTTGCCGAATGGTTCGTGCACAGCCCCTTGCGTTCGAGCGTCGACCGCAAGCTGATGCCGCTCAGGCTGCGCACCGGCGTCCAGAACGAACTGGTGCTGTCGGCCATCGCCATCATGGAGGATGCGGTGGAAGAGCGGCTCGGCATGACGGAGCTGGCGGCAAGGCTCGGTGTCTCCTCCGACAAGCTGGAGCGCAATTTCCGCACCGAGCTCAGCATTTCGCCCAACGGCTACTACCGTCGCCTCAGGCTGCGGCGCGCCGCCGACCTTCTGGCGCATTCGACGCTGATGGTGCGAGACGTGGCGCTGGCCTGCGGCTTCGCGTCCATGTCAAGTTTTGCCCGAGCGTTTCGCGAGGAGCATGGGCACGCGCCGAAGGCGATGCGGCGGCATTAGAGGGCGCTGCGCGCTAACGCGGTGAGATGCTGGCGGGACAGCGCCCCCCTCTGTCCTGCCGGACATCTCCCCCACACGGGGGGAGATCAGATGTCGCCTCGGCTTTCGCCAATCACCAACGTTGCAGGGCGAGCGGGACGCGAAAGCTGCTAATCTCCCTCCTTGTGGGGGAGATGTCCGGCAGGACAGAGGGGGGCGCGAAGGATCGCAACATTGCCCTTTGTATCCATGCCCTTCTTGCGGCATTTCGCACGACACCTGCGGATTCTCGCACAGACATTTTTCGGCGCATGGCTATGGTCTAGCCCTTCAGGAGGCGCACCCAATGAGCATCGTCGTTTTCGACCCCGACAGCACCGAGGATGTGGATTTCAAGGACCGCATGCGCCACCCGGTCGCGGCTGACTCGGCCGGTGGCATGTGGCTGTCGGACACCGAGCCGTCCTTCATCGATGCCGACGCGCTGCGCAAGGGTCGGCTGGCGAAACTGCGCGGCTGGATGCGCGAGGCGGGCTATGGGGGCGTCGTATTGTTCGACCCCTACAACCAGCGCTATGCCACCGGCTCGCGCAACATGTTCGGCTATTTCCTGCGCAACTCGACGCGGTATTTCTTCATCCCGACCGACGGGCCGATCGTGCTGTTCGAATACCCGCAGAGCTACCATGTCTCGATGGTGCTCGACACGATCGACGAGGCGCGGCCGTCCAAGCTGGTATGGTCTTCGGTGTCGGGCCGCGACGACGAAACCGCCGGCCCCTTCGCCAACGAGATCGCCGAGCTTTTGACGAAGCACGGCGGCGGCTCGATGAAGCTCGGGCTCGACCGCTGCAGCCATTTGCAGGCGCTGGCACTGGAAAAGCGCGGCTGCGACGTCAGGGATTGCCAGGGCGAAATCCTGGCGGTGCGGGCGGTCAAGACGCCCGAGGAAGTCAAATGCCTGCAGGTGTCGATGGCGGGTGCGGAAGCCGCCGTCTACGCCGTGCGCGAGGCGATAAAACCCGGCGTCTCCGAAAATGAGCTGTTCGCCATCATGTATGGCGAGGTGATCCGCCAGGGCGGCGAGTTCATCGAGACGCGGCTCCTCACCTCGGGACAGCGCACCAATCCGTGGTTCAACGAGGCCAGCGGCCGCAAGATCCGGCCGGGCGAGCTTCTGGCGCTCGATACCGATACGATCGGCTGCTATGGCTATTATTCCGATTTTTCGCGCACCTTCCGCTGCGGGCCGGGCAAGCCGACCGGCTATCAGAAATCGCTCTACCGCATGGCGCACGACCAGGTTCAGCACAACATTTCGATTGTCAAACCTGGCATGGCGTTTCGCGAGATCGCCGAAAGAGCGTGGAAAATCCCGGACCGTTTCGTCGACCAGCGCTATACCTCGGTGATGCATGGCGTCGGCATGCATGGCGAGACGCCGTTCATAGCGCATGCCATGGACTATGAGACCTATGGCCGCGACGGTTTTGTCGTGCCCGGCATGGTGGTGAGCGTGGAAAGCTATATCGGCGAGAAAGGCGGCCGCGAGGGCGTCAAGCTGGAAGACGAGATCCTGATCACCGACACCGGCACCGAGCTTCTGTCGCGCTTTCCCTACGAGGATGAATTTCTGGAGAAGCAGGTTTGATCGCAGCGTCCCTCACTAACGTCAGCGCGGTATCGCAAACCTTCGGGAATAGTCGCGGCAGCTATGCCTTCGTCATCCTAGGGCGAAGCAAGGAGCGCAGCGACGCGGCGCAGACCCTAGGATCCATGCCGGGACTCATCCGCGCCGCAACGGTACAAGTTCTGCTCCGCCGCACTCTCCGACCAGCGTCACGGCATGGATCCTCGGGTCTCCGCCACGGAGCTTCGCTCCTGCTTCGCCCGTGGATGACGAAGGTGGGGAGGCACCGGCCAATCACCACTGTTTGCGCGACTTCGCTGAACGGAATGGCGGCGGTCGCGAACCCAGGCCCGTCCACATGAAAAGCCCCATCTCGATCAAACGCGGCGCGGTCGCCGCGGCGTTCATCGACCTCCAGGAAGAGCATCGGCAGGACAAGCGCTATCTGGTCGAAGGTTTTGGCGAGGTGCTTGCCAACGTCCAGCGCCTGCAGGCGGCGGCGCGGCGCAACTTCGTGCCGCTCTATCACTGGGCCTATGTCGTCGATACCGCCAAGGCGCGTCCGTTCCATCCGCTCGACGCCGACGGCAAGTCTGCCTTTTCCGACAAGACCGATCCGCTGACCGAGATTTGCCATGAGGTGGCGCCCGCGGCCGGCGAGACGATGCTGGTCAAAACGCAGGCCAGCGCCTTCGGCGCCGGACCTGCCGCAACCGAACTCAAGGCGCGCGGCATCGAATGGCTGATCGTCGCCGGCGTCTGGACCGAGGCCTGCATCGACGCCACCGTGAAGGACGCGGTCGCATCCGGCTTTCGTGTGCTTCTGGTCAAGGATGCCTGCGGCAGCGGCAGTGCCGCCATGCACCAGACCGCCATCCTCAACCTTGCCAACCGGCTCTATGGCGGCGCCGTCACCAACACGATAGACGCGTGCCGGCTGATGGCGGGCGACACCGTCGATGCATGGCGGGTCGAGGGCTCGGTGCCGCTGCGCTTCACCTTTGAAAACGCCGAACGGCTCTACGGCGAGCTCTGAGAGATGGGCACGGTCCACAAGCTCAAGATGGCCAGGCGGGGGAAATACGCCACCCTGCTCGATCCGGCACTGTGGGGTTATATCGACCTGGTCAATGACTGGTTCCCACCCGAAATCGCCGAACTGCCGATCGCCGAGCAAAGGTCGGTCTATGATGCGATGTGCCGCGCCTTCCATCAGGGTTATCCCAAGGGGGTTTCGGCCAGCGACGGCATCATCGCCGCCCCTGCAGGGCACGCCATCCCGATCCGCTACTATCGGATGGCGGGCAAGCCCGTGCGCGCCGTCATCGTCTACTATCATGGCGGCGGCTTTGTGCTTGGCGGGCTCGACAGCCATGACGACATCTGCGCCGAAATCTGCGCCGGCACCGGCTTCGACGTTGTCTCGGTTGGCTACCGGTTGGCGCCGGAACATCCCCACCCGGCCGCCTTCGACGACGCGCTGACCGTGTTCGAATGGGCGGCGGTGACAACGGACCTGCCGATCGTGCTCGTCGGCGAAAGCGCCGGCGGCAACCTTGCCGCCGCGGTCGCCCATGCGTCGCGCCGCCACCCGCGCCGCGCGGTTGGCCAGGTGCTGATCTATCCCGGCCTCGGCGGCGACGAGAGCGCCGGCTCCTATGTCGAACATGCCGAGGCACCGCTGCTGACGCTGCGCGACATCGCGTTCTACCGCACCATTCGCTCCGCACCGGCACAGTCGCCCGACGACCCGACTTTTTCGCCGCTGAGCGACAATGACTTCTCCGGCTTGCCGCCGACTGTCATCATCACCGCTCAATGCGATCCGCTGTCATCGGACGGCGAGACCTATCGCGACCGCATCGTTGCGGCAGGCGGCCGCGCCTGGTGGTATGAGGAGCCCCGCCTCGTGCACAGTTTTCTGCGTGCCCGCAAAAATGTTCCGCGCGCCGGCGAGGCGTTCGTGTGCACGCTTGCAGCCATCGCCGCCGTCGCCGTGCTCGGCAAGAACGACTGGCCATATTGAGGCGGCGAAGCGCTGATCTCCCCCTCATGGGGGTTGAGGAGTGGTCCGCGTAGCGGATGGAAAGCCAATTGCTTGGCTTTCCGAACGACGAAAGCCGGCAGGCCAGAGGGGGGCGCGAAGGATCGCGGCCCTTCAATATCCTAGATCAACGCAACGATTATCTGCGATGATACTCCAGTCGGCAGACGGGATGGCGGGACAGCGCCCCCCTCTGTCCTGCCGGACATCTCCCCCACAACAAGGGGGGAGATTGGCAGTCTACCTCTGCGGAGTGGTGCACAAGAATTGCGGAAAAGAGAACATTTCCCGGTGTCGGCCCGCTTTATCATCACCTGCTCAGGCAACGGCGCCTCGGCGATCGCATCCGCCCCCAGCGGAAGCGGACCGTCGGGGCGCCCAACAAAAAAGGGAACGACGATGAAATTCATGCTGACCGACCGTAATTTGCACCCGCAGGCGAAGCCCGTTGCCGATGATTTCAGGAAGGGCGGTGTCAACCGCCGCGAATATCTCGCCATCATGGCCGGCTTTGGCGTCAGTGCCGCCGGCGCGCTGGCGCTGGGCGGCCTTTCCCCTTCGCCTGCCCGGGCCGAAGAGCCGAAACGCGGCGGCACCTTGCGCGTCGCCATGAACGTCAAGGGCTTCAAGGATCCGCGTACTTTCGACGGTGTCGAAATGTCCAATGTAGCGCGCCATTGCAACGAATATCTGGTGCGCTGGAACCGCGACTTCACCTTCGAGCCGTGGCTGCTCGAAAGCTGGGAAACCAGCGACGACGCCAAGACGCTGACGCTTCATGTGCGCAAGGGCATCGCCTGGTCGAATGGCGACGCCTTCAACGCCGATGACGTCATCCACAATCTCAGCCGCTGGTGCGATGCTTCCGTCGCCGGCAATTCGGTCGCCGCGCGCATGGGCGCGCTGATCAATGCCGACACCAAGAAGCCGGTCGATGGCGGCATCGAGAAGGTCGACGACTTCACCGTAAAGCTCAATCTGCCGAAACCCGACATTTCGCTGATCGCAGGGATGGCCGACTATCCCGCGCTGATCATGCACCGCTCCTATGAGGGCGGCGACGACCCGATGAAGGCGCTGGCGATCACCACCGGCCCCTGCGAAGT